>JAGHAW010000095.1 GCA_021161305.1 Sulfurimonas sp. | reverse complement strand
GATATATATGCCAAAGTGGATAAGCTGCAAAGTGTACAGATTGTAGTGATGAGAAATAATCAAGAACAGGAGTTAGTATATGAGATTAATTAAAACTATTTTTTTAACAACTATTTTAGTGTTGAGTCTGTCGGCACGAGAGCAGGTAAATATCAATTTTTCAAATTTAGAGATTAATGATTTTATAAAGTTAATATCTAAAGTTACAAATAAAAATATATTGATACATAACAAGATTAATGGAACAGTGAATTTTGTAAGTGCAACTCCTGTATATGATGATGAACTGATTGGTGTTTTAGTCTCTGTTTTAGAGTCAAAAGGTTTTACCCTGATACAAAAAGGTTCACTCTATGAGGTAATTCGCTCAACAGAAGCAGCGAAACATAATGTAAGAGTTGTTAAAGAAGGAAGGAAACTTTATGGTTCTCTGATGGTTACACAGTCTATAAAAGTGAAGGGTGAAAATGTGGATATAGTGGCTGCAAAGATTCGTTACCTTGTCTCAAAAACTGCAAAACTTGTGACGATGAAGGAGAGTAATATACTTCTTGTTACAGACTATCCTAAAAATATAGAAACTATAAAACAAGTTATAAAAGATATAGATACAAACAATGAAGTTATAGTGAAAATTATACCTATACAACATTCTGATGCTAAAAAATTACAGACAAGACTTCTAAATATATCAAAATCTATTTTCAATGAAAAAGTAGCTTCTCAAAAAGTAAAGATTATTTTAGATGATAATACAAACAGTATGATTGTTGTAGGTAGCCAGAAAAATGTTAAAGAGCTAGAGGAGTTGATGAAGAGGTTGGATGTAGAATCAAACATAAGCCAGAGTGTACGCATATTTGAACTTAAAAATTCTGATGTTAAATCAGTTCTTGCAAGTTTAAATGAGATTATCTCTAAGCAAATTTTTTCAGATCCTGCTATGAAGCCAAATGTATCTGCAAGCGAAGAGATAAACTCCATCATTGTTGTTGGTGAGCCTATAATTATCAAGGGTATTAAGCTGATTATTGATGAGTTAGACAAAGAGAAGTATCAGGTTTATGTTCAGGCTAGAATTATAGAGATAAATCAAAATAATTCTGAGAAACTAGGTATAAAGTATGGTTTTGCTGGTGGAGATATATCTTCATCAGGTCTCTATGCTATGAGTGCAAATTTTGGCAGTGACAGTTTAACAATTGGTGCTTCTAAGGCTGTTTTAGATTATTTGGGTGCTATTGGAAGTGGGGCGAAGAGTGCCTTTGCTTTGGGAGCTACTATAGATTTTTTACAGATGAATGGTGCTTCAAAAGCTATATCAAATCCATCTATACTCTGTGTAAATAACAAAGAATCGTCTATATATGTTGGTAAAACTATTTCTATATCAACAGGGGAAACCTCTGTTGCTGGAAGTACTACCGCATCATATAAGAGAGAGGATGTTGGTTTAACGCTAAAGATAAAACCTCGAGTATCATCAACAGATAAAGTAACTCTCGATGTAGAGACTATCTTGGAAAATGTTTTGGATTATGGAGACAGCACAACCGGAAGACAGCCTGTTACTTCAAAGCAAGAGGTCAAAACTCAGGCAATTCTTCGTCATGGAGAGAGTATCATTATAGGTGGGCTTGTTAAGAGTTACGATAATAACAGTAAAAGTAAAGTACCTCTTTTGGGTGATATTCCATTTATTGGCGAATACCTATTTTCATCTACAACTTTAGTAGTTGAAGAGGATAATCTAGTAGTGATTTTAACTCCGTATATTATTGATAAGAGTGAAGAGCTATCACAACTTCAAAGAGATTTAGGAACTGTTTTAGAACTTCAAAAAGAGTACAATATCAATGTTTTTAAGAAAATTGAAAAGAGAGCTAAACTAAATGGTATGCAAAAAGGTAGTGACTTAGATATTTTAAAACTTGAAGAGCCAGAGGATTTTTAAAGATGCTAAAGTTAGAACCTCTTCATAATTTACAGCTAGAGATATTTGAACCATCAGAGTTATCAACAGATTTAAGTGTAAAAAACTTTTTGCTTTTTAGTGAAATAGATGAACAAGTTTGTGCTTTTATGTGTGAGAGATATTTAGTTGATGCAAGTAACTACTATACAAAACTTACCCATAAATACCCACTTCGTATGCTTGATGAGGACTCTTATGACAGACTTTACAATCGCTTTTTAGAGCTTCGTACTGATAAAACTATGGAGAGTATGCAAGAAGATTCTAGTGATGATACTACAGAGGATATATCTTTAACTGACTTTTTGAGAACTTCTTCAGATATTTTAACAAGTGAAGAGTCTGCACCCATTATCAAGTTTGTAAATGCTCTTTTTTATCAAGCTGTTAAAAAAAGAGCATCAGATATCCATATAGAAGTTCAAGAAAAACGGGGTGAAGTTCGTTTTAGAATTGATGGTATGTTGATGAAAAATGCAGACCTTGATAAAAAGATAGTAAACCTCATAGTCAGCCGTATTAAAGTTATCTCAAATCTTGATATTTCTGAGAAAAGAATCCCTCAAGATGGACGAACACAGATAAAAATAG
>JAGHAW010000007.1 GCA_021161305.1 Sulfurimonas sp. | reverse complement strand
GATTTATTATGATTTTTAAGATTAAGTTTTTCAAAGATTTCACTAACTTTAAATGTTCCCCAATTTCCCTTTTTAAAATTCTCTAAAACTTTTTCTTCTTCTTTAGTCAAAGTGTAGTCTTTAAGGTTTGTTGCTATCAAATAAGCTTCTAGCTCCGCTATATGCTCTGCTTCTAGCTCCGCTATAAAATTTTCCATAAATGAAAAATTTATCTCTCCATTTTTAATGGGAAGTTGGATTATAGTTTTATTCATTGCTTCACGATTAAATTTGTTTCCATAATCATATTTTTTAGATGTAGAAACTCTACATGCAGAGATTATAACACTTGCAATTGTTTTATTAAATGGTTCAAATTTTGGCACTAAATGTTGTATGTGCGAATATCCTATGAAATCATTCACTTGATAATACATTGTTTCAGCACCTAGTGTTGTATCTGAACAAGTTATAGTATTACCTGTATTATTTGCTTTTAAACTTGAAAATCCCATTACTCCATTATCAGTTGAAGAGTTTGATATTAATGAAACTTTACCATTTTTAGATATTATTTCTTCATTTTTTAATTTATAATATTTTGTTGGCTTTATTTCAAACAAATCCCCAAGTTTAAATTCTCCCCACTCAACACTATCTAATAGTTTGTTAAGTGAGGATGTTACTTTCCCTCAGCACCTCTTTGTTGTAAAATATTTGAAACTTCCCAAGAGAGATAATCACTGACTGTTTTTTTAAAGTCTTCCAAAGTTGGCTTAGTATCTATAATCTTATGTTGGTCAAAATTCCAATCCTTACCACTTGATGTTATAAAGTCCTCTATATAAACATCATCTACATCCCATTTAGCCTCAACTTTAGCATTTTTACCCGCTTTATAAATTTTGACAATGTCTGCATAGCGTTTCGTTGGTTCATCTATCGCTTGTATGGCTCTACTTGTTCTTTTATAGCCATCATTTCTAAAGTCTATAAACTTAACAGGCATATCAAAATCATGAGCTTTTCCTGCTTGAAAAATATAGATGCTTGTTTGCACACCCGCCATAGGCTGAAACAGATCGGTTGGCATTTTTATACTTGCTTTTAGAGTGTGCTTTTTCAAAATAGACTTATTTGTTTTAACTGCTTTTCCACTTCCTGCTGAATCTTGGATAATGATAGCTCCAAGACCTCCATTTTCCATTTTGTCTAAACCAAAATCTATAAATGGCATACCATTTTCATCATAACTAAAAGGTGGATTAAGTAAGAGTTTATCCGCTTTAAAATCGCTATAAAGGTCTTTTGGTGTTTTAAAAGTATTGCCTTTATAGATGTTTGAGCTTCCATCACCTCGTAAAATCATATTGGTAGCGGCTAAGGTGAACATTTCTGCATTTAACTCAACCCCTAAAAGTTGTTTCTTCTTTATGTCTTCTACTTTATTTTTAACCTCAGTTGTTTTTTTACCATAAAGATTTTCAACATCTTGTATCATAAGTTCCATAGCTGAGATAAGGAAACCTGCTGCTAAATCCATCACCTTAGAATCTTTGTTAACATCAAGAATGGTTGCCATCATTTTAGTCACATAAGGAGGTGTTAAAACGATACCTATCTCTTTTCCATCACCCAAAGCGTACTTTAAAAACTCCGAGTACATCTCTCCCATGATATCAATATGCCCTGCCATTGCATCAATAGATAAAAATATGTTGTGATAAATAAAGGTAAAAATCTGTTTATTAGAGCTTGATTCAACTTTGAGCAACTTAGAAACCTCTTTATCTAGTTCTGTTATTTCATCTCTTTGTGCATCTTTTGAGATTTCTGAAAAACTAGATAACATAAGATTTCTTTTTTCAAGTGGAATCTCACGGGCAGTTAAAAATTCTTCTAGTTGGTTAACAATTTGTACTCCATCACGTCTTGATTCGCTTTGTATCCCTTTTAAATCCTCAGGAACTAAGCCATCTTGAATTTTAGCTCCATTTGTATCAAGCACATGTTGCATTGATAAAAGCATACCTGACACATATAACACTCTTTGAGGAGCTGTAATATTGTGGTTGTGCATGAGTTTATTTAAACTTTTAGCATATTTTTGTAAGGTGGCTTGAGAGTGAATAAGAATATCATGCTTTTCATCTTCTGTTAAAGTGGCATCTTTGTAAAATTCATCAAATGTATTTTGGTTTTCAAGAAAATCAAGTGTTGTAATATTTTCTAATAATTTATAAGAGTGTTCCCCTGAACCATACACATAATAAACTTTAAATTCAATAGACTCATCTGAATCACCTGCCAGACCTATTGCAATAGCCTCGTGGTATTTTCCAGATGCTATCATACCTGTTGTGTAGTGTAAAGCTCCATTAACAGCATAATCCTTTATGGACTTATCGTCAAGTTTTACACCATCTTTTGTTTCTTTTATAAGTTTTTTTGTTCCCAGCTTATTTTCAATGATAACGGGAGCTTGTGAGTACTTAGTAAGGCTGAAATCAGGTTTTCCAAAATTTGTTTTGTTTTCAGTTTTTGCTCGACCCCGTAGAGCTTCTATAAGATAATCAGGCATTGCTGATTCTATATGATAATCTTTTTGACTTTTTAATCCTAGTTTTTTAAATTGAGATTTAACCCAATCATTAACATGTTCTTCTAATTTATAATTTGATTTTGTCATCTATGTTCCAATGTATTTTTATGCT
>JAGHAW010000254.1 GCA_021161305.1 Sulfurimonas sp. | reverse complement strand
GATATTCTTTTGCTGATTATTATCAATCACGCATTTAAAAATCATATTCAGTCACTTATTAATATATTTTTTGTATAATCGCCCCAATTTAATCTAATAAGGACAGTTTTTCATGGATATTGTAAGTCAGTTATTACCATTCGTATTTTTAATCGCGATTATGTATTTTGTAATCATTCGCCCACAACAAAAAGAGGCTAAAACAAGAAAAGAGATGATAGAGGCTCTTAAAAAAGGGGATAAAGTTGTTACTAACGGTGGCTTTATCGTAGTTGTACATAAAGTTGAAGAGAACTTTTTAAGTGTAAAAATGAATGATGATGTAATCACTAAAATCACTAAAGACGCAATCACAAGAAAGTACGAGGATGAAGCTTAATTATCGCATAGTTGTCTTTGCATTAGCAATTGTTTTTGGTATAACTTTTTCTATGCCGTCACTATTGCAGATGGAGAGTGGTAAAAAAGTTACTTTAGGTCTTGATTTGCAGGGTGGTCTTCATATGCTTCTTGGCGTAAAAACTGAGGAAGCTACAAAGTCTCGCATAAAATCTATCACAGCTAGTATCAAGCACTTTACAGATAAAAAAGACATCTTAGTTGATGAACTTAAATTTGATGAAAATGCCATCTCTTTTATGCTTTTAGATGTTGATGATTTAAAAGCTGTCAAAGAATTTTTAGGTGAGATTGAGGGTGCAAATATCGTTGTTAGTGGCGAAAATATTTCACTTAGTCTTACAGAAGAAGAGATAGAAAAAACTGAAAAAGAAGCGATTTCACAAGCCATAGAGACTATTAGAAACAGACTCGATCAGTTTGGTTTAACGGAGCCTGTTGTTGCTCGTCAAGGTGAGGAGAAGATACTTGTTCAGTTAGCAGGTATAAAAACTCAAGAAGAAGAGCAAAGAGCAAGAGAACTTATCTCTCGTGCAGCAAAACTCGAACTTATGTCAGTTGATGAAGATAGATCAGCCCGTGTTTATACTATGAGTGATGCAGATGCTGCCACTTATGGTGATGTTATTTTAAAGGATGTAAAAGACCCACGCATAAAGCATTTAGTTCGTGAGATTCCTATCTTAGATGGAGGAATGCTTACAGATGCACATGTTGGGTTTAATCAAAATAATCGACCTTTAATTAACTTCTCTCTAAATGCTGAGGGTGCTGAAATATTTGGTGACTTTACCGGTAAAAATGTTGGAAATCATCTAGCTGTTGTTCTTGATAGCAAGGTTTATTCTGCTCCAGTTATAAATGAGCGTATCGGTGGAGGTAGTGGTCAGATTTCTGGAGACTATACTGTTTTAGAAGCAAAAGATTTGGCTATCGCTCTTCGTTCAGGTGCTCTTTTGGCTCCGATTTATATGATGGAGAAGCGTTCAGTTGGACCAAGTCTTGGTGCAGATAGTATCAAGGCGAGTATGGTTGCACTTATCGGTGGATTTATCTTAGTAATTATCTTTATGGTTGTTTATTATAGATTGGCAGGAGTTATTGCAAATATTGCTCTTGTAGCTAACCTGTTTATTATTTTAGCAATTATGTCGCTTTTTGGTGCAACTTTGACACTACCGGGTATGGCAGGTATAGTTTTAACCGTCGGTATGGCAGTTGATGCCAATGTTATTATCTCTGAGCGTATTAGAGAGTTAATCTATCAGGGTGTTTCTATTCATAAAGCTATAGAAGATGGTTATGCAAATGCTATGCGTGCTATTTTGGATGCAAATATTACAACCGTGATAGCTACTATTATCCTTTATGCTTATGGAACAGGAGCTATTAAAGGTTTTGCTATTACTATGACTATCGGAATCTTTGCGTCAATGCTGACCGCTATTTTAGGTACACATGGAATTTATGAAATGTTAGAAAAAACAATACAAAAAAGTAAAAACAACCGTTTATGGTTTGGGATTAAAGGTTAAAGATGGAATTTTTTAAATATACAAGAACCTTTAATTTTATGAGCAGTTCTAAATTTGCTATGGTTTTATCAGTAGTTTTAGTTTTAAGTTCTTATGCTCTTTTAGTAACTAAAGGTCTTAACTATGGTGTTGATTTTGCTGGTGGTACTATAGTTCAAGTTAAGTATGATACTGCTGCACCGATTGATATAATGAGAGAGAAGCTAAAAACAAATGAGATGTTTAGTGGAGCTTCTATAACTGAGTTTGGTTCACCTGATGAAGTTGTGATTCGTATGAAAAGTACTACGGGTAGTGTTACTGTAGATATTGGTGATGTTACACGAGAGGCTTTAAAAGGCAGTGGTAATTTTGAGATTCGCCGTGTTGATATAGTTGGTCCAAAAGTCGGTGGTGAGTTAAAAGAGAAAGGTATTATGGCTCTTCTTTTAGCTGTTGCAGGAATTTTGGTCTATATTGCATTTAGATTTGAGTGGAGATTTGCCGTAGCTTCTATAATTGCTCTTGTTCATGATGTCTCTCTTGCACTGGGGGCAATAACCCTCGTAGGTCTGGATGTAAACCTTGATGTACTTGCAGCACTTTTAACGATTTTAGGTTATTCACTTAATGATACTATTATTGTATTTGACCGTATTCGTGAAGGTGTTACAAACTCTAAAAATGTTGATTTGGCATCTACAATAAATGAGTCTATTACTAGAACACTGGCTAGAACAACTTTGACATCACTTACAACTTTCTTCGTTGTGTTTACGCTCTTTATGTTTGGTGGTGAGATTATTCATGCCTTTGCATTTACACTTCTTGTTGGTATAGTAGTTGGTACATATTCATCAGTTTTCGTAGCTTCACCTATCTTACTTTGGTTTGGTTTTGATGTAAAAGGTTATCATGTTAAACTAGCCGCAAAAGCAAAAAGAGAAGCAGAGAAACAGAGAATGCGTGATCAGTATGAATCTGGGGT
>JAGHAW010000249.1 GCA_021161305.1 Sulfurimonas sp. | reverse complement strand
TGATAATCTATTTTTATAATCTTCATATCCAAACTCTTTTATCACATCTATAGTGCCATTTCTTCTTTTAATAGCTAAAGATGGAAGTTTGATTCCATTGAATGTTGTATTTTTAACAAAAGTATAGTGAATTTGGTCTTCAAATATAATTTTATCTCCAATCTTTAAGGGTTTATCAAAGGAGTAATCACCCATTATATCACCGGCAAGGCATGTATTTCCAGCAAGTCTATATGTATGTGTTTTTTCTCCTGCTTCACCACTTCCTCTAACATCTGCACGATATGGCATAGCTAAAGTATCTGGCATATGGGCTTCTGCCGAAGTGTCAAGGATAGCTATATCCATACCATTATGAACTATATCTAAAACACTCGACACTAAAGTTCCACATTCCCAACCAACAGCTTCCCCTGGTTCAAGATATATTTCTACATCATATTTAACTCTAAATTCTTTGATAATTCTAATTAATTTCTCAACATCATAACCTTTTTTGGTTATATGATGTCCGCCACCAAAGTTAATATATTTTAAATTCTTAAAATATTTAGAAAAATTCATCTCAAAAACTTTTAAAACTTTTTCTAAAGCATCTACATTTTGCTCACAAAGTGCATGAAAATTAAACCCATCAATATGCTCTAGAATCTCCTCATCAAAGTTTTCAAATGTTGTACCTAAACGGCTGTAGATTCCACAAGGATTATATATATCCTTTGGAGATGATGAGACTTCAGGATTTATTCTAAGGGAAAGCATGGCATGTGGATTTATATCTTTTACTATATTTTTAAATCGTTTAAGTTGATTTGGAGAGTTAAAAACTATGTGATCTGAAATTTTAGCAATCTCTCTTATATCTTCCTCTTTATAGGCTGGAGAGTAGGTGTGAATCTCGGCATTACGATTGAACCTGTAAAACTCATCATAAGCCAACTTTGCCTCATGTAAACCACTTGCAGTACAACCCTTGAGATATTTTGAAACTAACTCAAATGTACTCCACATAGCAAAGCCCTTTAGAGCCAAAATAATCTTCGCTCCACTCTCTTCTTGCACATACTCTAACAGTTTTAAGTTTTTTTCCAACAACTCCTCTTCACAAAGGTAGTAAGGTGTATTTATAACTCTTTTATCTGCCAAGGTAAGCCCTGCTTATTTAACTCATCCATAAAAACATCTGGGTCAAACTCTTCCATATTAAAGACACCCTCTCCACTCCATTTACCCTCTAACATAAGTTTTGCACCTATCATCGCGGGAACTCCTGTTGTGTATGAAACTGCTTGGCTATTTACCTCTGCAAAACATTTTTCATGGTCACTTACTTGATAAATATAGATTCTTTTTCTTACTCCATCTTTGATTCCATCTGCTACTATACCGATATTGGTTTTTCCTTTTGTTCTTACACCTAGAGTTGATGGGTCAGGTAGAAGTGTTGCTAAAAACTCCATAGGAACTATCTTCATTCCCTTGTGTTCTACCTCTTTTATACTTAACATACCAACATTTTCTAGACACTTCATGTGAGTTAAATAACTCTCACCAAAAGTCATAAAAAATCTAATGCGTTTTAAACCTTTTATATGTTTGACTAAAGATTCCATCTCTTCATGATAAAGCAGATAACTATCTTTTTCGCCAACTTCAGGATAATCCCAAACCATCTTAATCTCCATAGGCTCAGTCTCAATCCACTCCCCTATCCCATCTTCATTTTTTTGCCAGTAACGACCATTTGCCGAAACCTCTCGAAGATTTATCTCAGGATTAAAATTAGTTGCAAAAGCATAACCATGGTCACCGGCATTACAATCAAGTATATCTATGGTGTGAATCTCATCAAAATAATGTTTTTGAGCATAAGCACAAAATACATTTGTAACCCCCGGGTCAAAACCACTTCCAAGGAGTCCCATGATTCCAGCTTGTTTAAACTTCTCATCTCTAGCCCATTGAAGTTTATACTCAAATTTTGCCTCATCAGGATGTTCATAGTTCGCAGTATCAAGATATGGTGTAGAAGTTGCGATACAAGCATCCATAATAGTTAAATCTTGGTATGGCAGAGCTACATTTATAACTATATCTGCTTGGTATGTAGAGATAAGTTTAACTACTTCATCGGTAATATCAGCATCAATCTTTGCCACTTCAATGTTGCCATGTGGAAGTTCACTCTTTATCTCCTCACATCTACTTAAAGTTCTACTAGCTAAAACTATACGACCAAAAACATCAGCATTTTGCACACATTTATGAACTACTACACGACTTACACCACCAGCACCAATAATTAAAGTTGTTTTCATTAAAAAATTTCTCCTACTAAACTAATTCAAATGCCACTGCAAGTACTGACAACCAGATTAATCCGGTTAAAATCAGACTCAAAAGAACAAGTGTTGCTCCAGCATCTTTTGCCTGTTTTGCTAAGATATGATAATCACTTGTAACCAAATCAACAACTCTCTCTATGGAACTGTTTGCAACCTCTGACATGATAGGAATAAAAAGAGATAGAAATAAGATACTTGCATACCCAAAACCAATAGGCAACACCCAAGCAACTATGCTCATAACAAAAAATAGAAGCAACTGTAGTTTAAATGAACTTTCATTTTTGGTTATATCTATAAAACCCTCTAGTGCATAACCACCATTTTTAAAAAGTGAATATTTTGGCTTATTTAACTTCATATTTTTCCTTCATATTTATTACTATATCTCTAAGTTCATCTGCTTTTATATCTTTTGATACAGGAGAGGCAAAGTGAACTGTTATATCTCTTTTTTTGTAAAACATTTTATCTTTTTTTGGCTTATGTTTTGAGAAAAAACTTCCAAATATTCCATCTATAAAGTATGGAACTATTACACCATCATAATTTTGTGGAATCATCTCAAAGCCTTTGTAAAACTTTCCTATCTCTCCATCTTTGGAGATTCCACCCTCAGGATAGACAGCTACAATATTTGCATCTTCTAAACGCTTGTGAGCCTCTATAAAAGCATCTTTTGAAGCTTTTGTAGAGATAGGAATAGCCCCACCTTTTTTAAAAAACGGATGTAACAATTTCCAGTTGTATATATCTTTATCCATCAAAAAGTTTATGCGTCTTTTTATAGCAAATTGGATAATTATCCAATCAATCCAACTCACATGATTCCCTAAAAGTAAAACAGCTTTGTCTCGTGGAATATTTTCTAAACCCATATATGCGTATCTGTGTCGTGTTTTAAAAACCAACTCTAAAACAGCCCAAAATGTCATAACCAGATATCTTCTAAAAACCATCGCACTTAAATATAGACCGACAAAAGCCATCAAATAAAAGAGAATCTCAGCATTCATACCGAAATATGCAAAGAGTGTTGTCAGAAGTAAAAAACTAAACATAAAGATATTTTGTATAAAGTTACTACCGGCAAGAATAGTACCCAGATGAACACGAGGAGCCAAAAACTGTATATGGGCATTTAGAGGAACCATTAAGAGACCTGAAAAAACACCGAAAAGTGTAAACATAAGTGCCATTATGCCCATAGATGAGACAAAAGGGATGAAAAAGACTAGAATCGTAATACCGATAGAACCGATAGCAACAAGACCTGTATTTATGTAGTACTTTGAAAAATTTGCTGCCATTATAGAACCTATAACTATACCGATTCCAGCCAGTGCCATAACACCCTGAACAAATATAGTATTTGTAACTCCTAACTCACTCTTTGCATACTCGCCAAAAACAGCTAAAACAACTTGAGAGATAGACCAGAAAAGACTAAGGGCTATGATGGCTTCAAAAATCTCTCTTTTTCTTGTTACTATTTTTAGATTTTTATGAAGATATTCACCTCTGATATATCTTCGTAAATTGAACTTTTTTTGACTTTTTCCTAACATCCTGTTTGGAAGTTTCAGAGCCAATAAAAACTCTATAACAGAACCAACAACCAAAAGCCAGCCAATTGGAGCAATGGCGAGTAAAATATCCTCTTTTGTAACTAAAGTATCACTAAACATTCCCTCAAACAGAACTGTATAGAAGATAATTCCACCAAGAATTGCTACAGTTGTAACGGCTTGAACTGCTCCGTTGCCACTGCTTATAAACTTAACACCGACCAACTCTTTTATATAACCATATTTGGCAGGTCCATAGATAGCACTTTGAAGTGCCAGTAAAAAAGTAAAAGCAAAAGCTGTATAGAAGAGACCGTTATAGTATGAGTAAGTTATCCCTAGAGTGATTACAACTGCAAAGAGTGAAGAGTATTTCATGATGGAGTTTTTAGGAAATCTATCGGCTAAAAAACCAGAAGGAGAAAACATCAAGATAAAAGGAAGAAGTATAAGTGCATTTACTATAGCTGTTAAAATAATTTGCAAATCACCATCATAAACTTTAAAAATAGTGTTTTGGATGATAATTTTATGTCCCAAATCCGTAAAAGCATTTAAAAAAACAACTAGTAAGTAGTTAATTACTCCAACGATTCCAAACATCTGTTTCATATCTATATAGTGTTTTCATCCATCAAAGTTGTACTCCAACCCTCATAATATCCATTCTCTTTTTTTATCTCTATAAAAAGTTCATCAACAACTTTTTTGACTTCGTTATAGCTTATAGGGTGTTTTTTAACCAAAGCTAACCCATGCTCAAACTCATCCGTCGCTATATCATCTTTAAAACTAAAACCATTTAGCTCTAAAGTGTTTATAAATCTGTTTTTTTGAGTTGGTGTCTCAAATGAAACATAGTGTTCAACGATTCTTGATATTTCAAGATTATCGCCCTCTTCTTGGAGTTGATTAATAATCTTAGCACTTAGTATATGATGATATTCTAACTCTGTTGGAGAGAGTTGTGAGAAGTAAAAACCCCACTTTGTATCTCTTACTACATTACTCTCAAAGATATAGTTGGTAGGTTTGAGTATGGCAGACACCATAGAATCAAGTTCTTTAGAAAAAGGAGCATAAAAGTAAAGCTCACTCCAACCATCAACAACCCTACTGCCAACATATCTGGCTCTATCTTCATAAGCAAGAGCAATTATAAGTGATTCTTTAGTCTCTAAAAACTCTTCAAAGCCATCTAAATTTTCATCAGAAGCATCATATTTAATAAAAACACTAAAAAGCCACGGACTCTCATCTTTAAACTCTAAAGCATCAACATCCACTTCAATATTTATAACACTTCTATCACTTTCTACTCTTTGAAAAACTTCTCTCATAAATTTATAACTTCATTCACTTCTAAACCAAAACCACCCAAGCCTACAAACTCTGTTTGCTTCATGGAAG
>JAGHAW010000085.1 GCA_021161305.1 Sulfurimonas sp. | reverse complement strand
GGTGCCGAGATGTATTGTGGCGCATGTGCCATTAATTCAGTCTCATTATTCTTTACAGTTTCCGCATACATGTCGATCGTCTGATAAAGAATCTTCGCAGACTCTCTCATCTCTTCCATATATAAACGGTAACGAGCGAAGTTATCACCTTTATCAGAGTAAGGAACATTAAACTCTACTTCATCGTATAACTCATATGGCTCTTCTTTACGAATATCCCAAGCTACACCTGAAGCTCTAAGCATTGGACCGGAACAACCCCAAGAAAGCGCCATTTCCTTAGAAACTATTCCAACTTCTTCCATTCTCATCAACCAAATACGGTTAGTATCTATCAGATCTTCATAATCTTTAATATTTGCAGGAAGCTTGTCTAAAAAGTCTTTTAGTTGAGTGATGAAAGTATCTTGAATATCTAAAGGAACACCACCGATACGGATAGCAGAGTGTGTAAGTCTAGCTCCACAATAACCTTCGATAATATCCATTAGATATTCTCTTTCACGAAATGCGTACAAGAAGATTGTCATTGCACCAATATCTAAGGCTGTTGTAGCTAAGAAGAAAAGGTGACTCATTAGACGATTTATCTCTAAAATCATCATACGAATTACTTTTGCACGACGAGGAACTTCCAATCCAACAAGTTTTTCAACTGCTAGTGCAAAACCATAGTTGTTTGAAGATGAAGCTATATAATCCATACGGTCAGTTGTTGGCATGAACTCATTATAAATCATATTTTCAGCCATCTTCTCCATACCACGGGGAAGGTATCCGATATCCGGATGAGATTTTACAATCTGCTCTTGTTGAAGATGAAGCATTAAACGAAGCTGTCCATGCGAAGACGGATGCTGAGGACCAAAGTTCAATACCAACTCATTATCATTTCTATCAAATGAGATATTTTCAAAAAACGGTGTTAATCTATTTTTTACTTGTGCCATATTTTACCACCCTATCTTTGTGGGTCATCAACAATAACTGATGACTCTCTATCAAATTTTTTAATCAAGAACACACCACCATCTTCTTGGTAAGATTGCTCTATCTTAGGCTCATCACCAGTGATTTCAGTTCCCTTAGGTACTTCATGACCTAAACGAGAAAATCTTTGGGAATCATACCTATCAACTCTTGCCGTATCACGAAGTTCAGGACCAATAACATCTCTAGCTTCTTTTCCATAAATCTTATCTACTTCATACCATGAAGCAAACTCATCACCTTGAAGTGGATAAGTTTTAAGAAGTGGATGACCTTGCCAATCGTAAGGCATAAGAATTCTTTTCATAAACGGATGTCCATTTGCCTCGATACCAAACATATCAAACATCTCTCTCTCACTCCAATCGGCTGAACGAAAAAGTGGTTCAACAGAGTTTACGGCATCACCATCTTTTATGAACATCTTGACACGAAGACGCTTTCTCTTGTTCATACTTAGCATCTGATAAAAAACTTCAAATCCACCTCTATCAGCTACAAAGTCAATAGCACTCATCTCTGAAAGTTGAGTATATTCCAACTCATCTTTTAAAAGTTCAAGCACTTTATAGTTATCTTTTGGATTGATAAAAACAACCATTTGCTCTACTTGAATATATGAATCAAGAACTTCAAACTTAGCTTCAATAGTTGCTAAATCTGCTGCAAAAACTTCATCACTTGCTACATCTTCTTTAGGAACTTGAGGTGCAATATGAAATCTATCTGTATAATAAGACTTTTTCTGAACATTGTCTTTTGGTGTATAAGCTCTCATTACATCAACCTTTTTGGTTTTTGTGCATTACCGGCTTTGTTCGCACGAATCTTCTTTTGTAGCAACATGATTCCATACTGAAACGATTCAGGACGAGGTGCACAGCCTGGTATATACAAGTCTACAGGTATAATTCTATCAACACCTTGTACCGTTGCGTAAGTATTAAACATCCCACCTGTATTTGCACATGAACCCATAGAAATAACCCATCTAGGCTCAGGCATTTGATCATAAAGTCTTTTAATAAATTCAGCATGTTTTTTTGTAAGCGTTCCCGCAACTATCATCAAATCTGACTGTCTAGGAGATGCTCTAAAGATAGTACCAAATCTATCGAAATCGTATCTTGAAGCACCGGCAGCCATCATCTCAATACCACAACAAGCGAGACCATAAGTCATCGCCCACAATGAGTTTGAACGACCCCAGTTTGCTAACTTATCTATACTGGTTAATGCAACCGGTAAACCACCACTTTTTGCATAATCTATTTTATGTTGTGCCATTCAAGTGCTCCTTTTTTCCATGCATATACAAAACCGATAGTTAATAGTCCTATAAACATTAACATCTCAACGAAACCAAACCAACCAAGCACTCTAAAATCTACTGCCCATGGGAACATGAAGATAATTTCAACATCAAACAGTAAAAAAAGCAAAGCAAACAGATAAAACTGTGGTGAAATTCTATTTGGTTGTTTTGTTACCTGCGGTCCACATTCGTAAACTGAAAGCTTAATCTTCTCAGAATCTTTCGCCGCCAATGCACGACTCGCCCAACGAGCAGCAACCGTTGTTGCTATAAATGCACCAAATGTTATAACAAAAAGTACAAATACCCCAAAATACGGATTTGCAGTACTGATATGTTCCATATAACCTACCTTTAAATTATTCTTTGTTTTCAAACATTTAAAAATACTAGCTACGCACTAAAATATTTTTATTCGCTATTAGAAAAAACAGTTACTTGCACTATAACGAAAAGTCTATTAAACAAAAGAGTATAAAGAGTGAAGTAGAGCTAAATGTCACAAATCGCAACACTCGCTTTAACATGTGGAAATAAGTGTGTAAAATAGCAACAAGAGAGCAAAAACTTTCTAAAAATCTACTTAATTATTTAAAAAACCCATAGATTTTTCACTGTCAAAGTTTGCATCTTTCTCTCTTTGAATCTCTTCTTTGAAATCGTTAAGAGTAAAAATAGGATTCTCTCTTACTGCTACTTTATAGGCTGTATTTTTTACTATAAGATTGATTTGTCCACCTGTTAGTGCATACTTTGAGAGAGGAGTTGCATCAAAATCTTTTTCATATGGAGCATCAACCGGTAGCATCAATTCCCATAACTCCAATCTTTGTGACTCATCAGGTTTTTTAAACTCTATCTTGTAGTTAAAGCGTCTTGAAAATGCTTTATCTATGTTTTCAAGCAAATTTGTAGTTGCTATAAGCATACCTTTAAAGTTCTCAATCTGTTCTAAAAAGATATTTTGCATCTGGTTATGCATCTGGTCTGCACTTGAGCCTATACCACTCGAACGAGAGCTTAAAAACTGGTCTGCTTCATTTAGCAAAAGTATAGGTTCTGATTTTGTTTTTTCACTAAGTTCATAAAAAGTATCGAAAATTTTACGAACATTTTTTTCACTCTCACCTACATACATTGAGAGAATCTTGGAACAATCAAATGATAAAACTTGTCTTTTGAGTGATTTTGCAAGTGAATTTGCTGTCATAGTCTTACCTGTTCCAGCTGGACCATAGAAGATAATACGAGCATCTATTCCACTTTTTTTATCTTTTATACCCCATTCTACTAAACGATTTATAACTTCTTTATCCACTTGACGCATTAAGTTTTTCAAGGTCTCATCTGTTTTTTTATTCAAAACAACATCTTCAAGTGTTGTTTCACTCTCGACAAGTTCAAAAATATCTTGTGTTTCCATAAGTGCATTAAGCTTCAATCTTCGAACTTTTTTATTTTTTTGCGGATGAATAATACTTTGAAGCACCTCATCAACAATGTAAAACGCTCTCGAGATTCCACCAAAAGGATTAAGCATCTCTTCATAGTCAATAATTCCCTCACTAAGCAGATTTGAGCCATCTTCAAGAAGTGAACGGTTTTTAATCCTCTCATACTCATCTAATGAAATCAAATCTATGAGACTGTTCATCTCTCGCAAAGATGCATCAGTTGCACTATACTCTTCACGAAGCAGTGCTATAAAAATAACTTGCTCATAAGTCGTCATCTTTTTTTGTTTAAAAAATTTATC
>JAGHAW010000142.1 GCA_021161305.1 Sulfurimonas sp. | reverse complement strand
ACTCTATCTAAAGTCTTAATATCAAAGTTTTTTATATATTTCAAAGTAGCTTCAACTAAAAACTTTTTGGGTTGTTTTAGGTTTGTGGTATATTCATCATAGAGATCCCAAGCATACCGAATAGGCGTATAACAGTATGAGATATGAATCTGTTGTGATGTTGTCTTAACACCCTTAGCAACAGCCCAAGAACTACTAATAATCAGGTCATAATTAGAGAGATCAAAATTTTCAATAGCCGTAGGAAACAGTGCTAAATAATTTCTAAAATGATTTTTTGCAAAAGGAAGTTTTTGTATAAAAGAGGTGTTGGCAAATTTTTTATTTAGAACAGTTTTTCTATCTTCTTCATTTAAAAAATCCACGAGCGAAAATATCTCAGCATCCGGATATATATCTATTATAGCTCTTAAAACTTTTTCTGCACCGGCATCTGTAACTAACCAATCGTGTACAATTGCGATTTTATGACTCAAACATATCTCTTAGCGTTTGTTTAAACTCTTTTTGCTTAACTTCTCCGATCAATTCAAAAAGTTTTTTTGTTGAACCTGTAAGTGTTTTTATTTCATCTTTTCTTATAAATTCTTTGTTTACTTTTACTTCTATTTCATAACCTGCAATCTTATTCATACTCTCAATAACATCCAAAAGTTCTATGCCTCTGTTTGAACATATATTTACAACTTCTGATGAAACATCTGATTCTAAAAGGTTCTTATAAATTTCACAAACGAACTCTATGTCATTAAATTCTCTACTTACAAAAAGGTTTCCAAGCTCTATCTCTTTTTTATTTTCTCTAAAATGTTTTACAATTTTTGGTATTAAAAAGTGCTCTTCTTGAGCTATTCCCGTATAATTAAATGGTCTGGTTATAATAATATTTAGTTTTTCAAAGTAATTTCTTGCCATAGACTCCATAGCATATTTACTAGCACCGTAATGATTTGCAGGAGTTGGACATAGAGTTTCATCTAAAACTTCTAAACCTTGATTCCCATAAACAGTCGCACTACTTACAAGTATCACTTTTGATGGATTCATGCCTAATTCCACTAACATATCTAAAATATTGATAGTGCCGATAGTATTAACCCTATAAAAATCTTCATTGTTTCCATGAGCTGTAAATGAGATACCAGAGAGATGGATAATAAAATCTGGATTTACAGTTTGAAAAACTTTTTTAAGTTCATCTTTTTTTGTAATATCACACTTGTATTTCTTATCGCCCTCATCAAAAAATGATGTACCCTGAACATCATATCCAAGATTTTTCAGATATAAACAAAGATGTTTACCGGTAAAGCTATCTATCCCTGTTATTAAAACTTTTTTAGAAGCTAAATCCAAGTTCATTCCTTTTCATATCCTCTTTAACCATCATTAAACATAACTCTTCAAGTCCACACTTAGGTTCCCAACCAAGCTCATCTTTGGCTTTTTGAGGGTCTCCTATAAGTAGCTCAACTTCTGCAGGTCTATAAAATTTAGGGTTCACTTTTACAACAGTTTCACCAGTAGCTCTATTAACAGCTATCTCATTCTCTGCACTACCTTTAAACTCTACCTCTATACCAGCAGCTTTAAATGCCATAGTTACAAAATCTCTTACCGTTTGGGTTCTATTTGTAGCTAAAATATAGGTATCTGGCTTATCTGCTTGAAGCATAAGATACATACCTTCTACATAATCTTTAGCAAATCCCCAATCTCTTTTTGCGTCCATATTACCAAGTTCCATACAATCAAGTAAACCGAGTTTTATTTTTGCTACAGAATCTGTGATTTTTCTTGTTACAAACTCTCTGCCTCTTAATGGAGATTCATGATTAAACAAAATTCCACTACATCCAAAAATATTGTAAGATTCTCTATAGTTTATAACCATCCAGTGAGCATATAACTTAGCAATACCATAAGGACTTCTTGGGTAAAAAGGTGTATTCTCTTTTTGAGGAATCTCTTGAACCTCTCCAAACATTTCAGAAGTTGATGCCTGATAAAATTTAATTTTTGGATTTACTATCCTGATAGCTTCAAGAAGATGAACACAACCAAGACCTGTTATATGTGCAGTTGCAAGTGGTTGTTCAAATGAAACACCTACAAAACTCTGTGCCGCAAGATTATAAATCTCATCTGGCTCTATATCCATAACCATTCTAATACTATTTGCTTGATCAGTTAAATCATATTCGATTAGATGTAGATTTTTATGGTTTAAAACTCCTACCTCTTCTAGCCTCCAAAAATTTACTGAAGATGTTCTTCTGTAAGTGCCATATACTTCATAATCTTTACTCAAAAGTAGCTCTACCAAATAAGCACCATCTTGACCAGTAATCCCCGTAACTATCGCTTTTTTAAGAATTGCCATTTTCCAACCTATTGTTTTAATTACTCTACTAAACTATCCAGTAGTTTTATATTTTCAAAATTATTAGTTACTATTAGTAAACCAATATATGAATCAACCATCTCATAAATATTTTCAATATACTTATATCTTACTTCATATTGTTTATTCTTAGCATCATTTAAGTCTATAATACTTTTTAGACCATGTTGATAACCTTGCTCAATAGCATCAACATATACTCTCGCTGAGTTAAGAGCATCTTTATACATTGAAACAGATTCTGCTGAAGCTTCAAAGAGTGCTACATACCCATCATACTGAACTTTTATATCTTTATTTACATTTAAAAGTCTTTCATTTGATGCCTTACTTATAAGCTTTAACTCTCTAGTTCTAGAAGATATAGCTCCACCACTATATATAGGAATATTTAAAACAACCATAACCATAGAGGTATCACTATACAGTGAGTCAGATGTTGGATCGTCCGTATCATATCCACTCATAGAAGCTTCTAAATCTAGCTTAGGGTAGTGTGCATCAAATGAGTTTTCAATTTCAACTTTAGAAACCTTTAAAGAGAGTTGGGCCTGAAGAAGTTCTAGATTTGATTTAAAATCACTTTTATTTAAAACTGACTCTTTCATGGTCTCAATACTATCTAAAACTTGCCTATCGGAATCCACAAATGGCAATTCGTAATCATTATCTCCTATAAGTTGTTTTAACTTAAGTTCCTGAACTTTTAACAACTTGTTTTCTTTGTTCAAATCTATTTGAGCAGATTTATAATCAACTCTCATCTCCAAGAGATCCATTTTACTCACCATATACATCTCATACTTTTTATCTAACTCATCTAGTTTAGATTTAGAGTATCTTAGATATGACTCATAGAGATTAATTCTATTATGAATTTTCAATAGATCCAAATATACTTGAAAAACTGTTTGTGCAAGTTTTTCTTTTTCTAACTCAACTCCTACTTTATAAAGCTCATTTTTTGATGTTGCTAACTTGATTTTTGAATATATATCTGCATTATATAGAGATTGTTTTACAGAGACTCCATAGTTTACCAACCCTTGCTCAATAGTATCAGCATTTGCATTATAATTTTTATTATAATTATATTGTGACTTTTTATAGTAGGCAGAAAGATTGATTTGTGGATATAGTCTAGATTCTTCTTGATTTATCCTCTCTTTTGCTGCATCTATCTCAAACGCAGATGCTTTTATATCATGTGCATTTTCTAGTGCCAACTGATAAGCCTTTG
>JAGHAW010000230.1 GCA_021161305.1 Sulfurimonas sp. | reverse complement strand
TACTATTTCTTTCTGCTTTTATTTATGCACAAATAACAAAAGATTATTTTCTTATTAAATATATTGAAAAATTTAAAAAACTTGATGCATCAGAAGTTGTCTATTTGGAACAAACACATGTTATATGGATAGTCGTTACCCTAATAAGTGTCTCTCTTCATACCTATTTTCTTTTTCTAGGATCTGTAGAGGAGTGGACACTTTACACAACAGTAGGTTGGTACATTCTCCTTGGATGTGGTATACTTTTTCAAATAGTATTCAGGAAGTTTTATGAGCAAAAAAACGCTAATTAGTGTATATATTTACAGTTTATTTATTTTTCTAATGCTTTTAGCACTTCTTAGTGCTTATCCTGTCTATCTATTGGCTCACTTATGGTCTAAAAAACCTAGAATTTACTTCCAAAAAATAGTAAAACAGTATTTTAAACTCTTTTACAAGATGATGCCTATTTTGGGTAAAATCAAAATAGTTAACCCCTCAATTATCAATAAATTTCACCCTTGTGTCTATGTTTCAAGCCATCAATCATCTATAGACTATACCCTACTCGCAACAATGATCGATGACTACGTCACACCTTCAAACCACTTTATCAGTGATTTTCCACTTTTTATGAAAATTCCAAAACATGCTCTTGGTGTTTATTATATTCCACAAGGGAAATTAAATGAAGTCGAAGCAGGATATAAAAGTTTCAGTGATGCATTAACTATAGGCTCATCCGTAATCATATTTCCTGAAGGTACACGAAACCCAAGTAATCAGCTTAAGTCTTTTAAAGGGGGTGCTTTTAGACTCTCAACTGAGCAGAATGTGCCTATTGTACCTATTATTATTAACGGGACAGGGAAAATCGTATCAAAGGGGAGTAATATTACTAAGACATTAAATCAAAAAGATGTTGTAGTAACCTTTTTAGACCCTATTTATCCACATGAAGGTGAAAGATTTCTACAACTTAGAACAAGGGTTAAAGCTGTTATGCAAGAGTTTATAGACACTCAAGAGCATGTATCTACAGGTGACACAAATGCCTAAAATGCTACTTATGTTTTTATTATCTATCCTGTCTGTTTATGCACAAACTATAAACTTTAGAGAGACTAAGTTTATAGAAGCTCTGGAATTATCTACCTATCGTGATGGGAATATAAGCTATTATAAAAATAAAACTGTAATAAAGTATAAAGATGGAAAAACAATTACTAAAGTAGCCAATATACTCACTGTACATAATGACAATAATGAGATTCTCACTACAATGGATTTAAATAAAAAACCAGCAGTTGCAATCTACTTTAAACTTACAAAAGCACTCTTTTCCAAGAACTTCAAAAGTTTGGATAAAAGTTTTTATATCAAAAAGCATCAAGGCAATAAGTATACTTTTGAACCAAAAGATGATCTAAAAGAAGTCGTATCCAGCATAGAACTTTCACTAAGGTCAGATGATACCGTAAAGTTCTTCGTCATCGACTTTAAAAATAGGGATACAATAAAAATTGAAGCGAAGTAGCCCATTTATTATCTACCTCCTGGTCATAATCCTCTCTCTACTCCTCTTTACTCCTAGCCATATTACAACCAATATGCTCTCCCTATTTGAGAGTGACGAAAATATAGATAAAATACAAACCGTCAATAGCTTTGAGACAGCATCAACACTTTTTGTATCCATAAAAGGGTTCAATAAAGAAAATCAGAAGAGATTAGTAGAGATAGAGAAGAAGCTAAAAACATTACCTTATATTCAAGAGACAAAACTAAACCTCTCAAAAATTGAGATTTCTGATTATTTTAAAAACAACTATTATCTCTTAAGTCAGTTTACACCACTCTCACTCACTAAAGAGGTAATTCATAAAGAAGTTGCTGCACTAAAAGATGGTCTTACCGATTCATTTATCTATCAACCTATAGACAAAAATGATCCATTTAAACTCTTTAAACTAAATATCTTCTCAGCGAACAAAGCAACTAAGGATGGATACTTAACTCTGGGGGACTATGGCTATCTTATAACTGCTCAGATTAACACTACTATGAGTGATATAGAAAATGCAAAGAAGATAGAAAAAGAGTTAGCCGCTTTATGTCAGACAGAAAACGATGTAGTAGTCTTTTCAACTCTCTTTTTCACTGCTCAAAACTCAACGATTATAAAAGCAAATGTACACACTATTTTATATATATCTTTTGCACTCTTAATCACTCTTTTCTCCTTAACACTGAGGGACTATAGGCTACTCATAGCCAATATTATCACATTAGGAAGCTCTATATTTGTGGCATTGAGTATTTCAACATTTATTTTTGACGAACTCTCTGTTTTCACTCTTGCTTTTGGTTCTGCCGTTAGCTCCATATCTGTTGATTATCTATTTCATAATTACTTTCATAGACAATATCTAAAAAAAGGGATCAGCAGATCAGTATTAATAGGATTTCTAACTACCTTGTTAGGTTTTATTCTACTTCAATTTGTTTCATTCCCCCTAATCTCTCAACTCTCTATCTTTGCACTTATTAGTCTAAGTTTCTCATACTTTCAGTTTACATTCATCTATCCATATTTTAAATTTTCACCCAAGGAAAACCGATTTAATCTTGATTTTCTGGACAAACTAAAAACATTTCTCCCCATAAATGCTGTTTTTATCTTTTCT
>JAGHAW010000267.1 GCA_021161305.1 Sulfurimonas sp. | reverse complement strand
GCATTAACACAGCACTCATGGCATAATCAATTACACCATTAGAACGAAGAAGGAAGTTTATAGAGATAACCATAAAGGTTATACTTACTACTCTATTAAGAAGATACATCATAAGAATCTCTTGATAAAGTACTTGTAGATGAAGTTTCATCTTTATTTAAATGATTTTTTTTATCATCATCACTAAAGATAGTATTTAGTCTATTAATATATCTCTTTTGGTTACGGATCTCCATAAAACCCATCCCCACAAATATTATCATGATGATATAAAATATTGATGAACCAATAAATGCAATATTTAGCATTTTTGGTAGTATCTCATTTGAGAAAAACTGATAGAGCATATAGTATAAAAATGTTCCCATCATTATTGCAATTGTTAAACTCTTACTAATTAAAAACAGATTAGCATCTAAGATAAACTCTCTTATCTCTAATCGTTCCTGTGGTGTTTTATGGCTTATATCTTTGTTCAAAATTGATTCCTTTGTTAACTTCATCTTTTTAGTACTATTCTTTTTCATAAGATTCTTATAAAAATTCACTATTTATTAGTCAATACTTTACACATATCAACATCTACAAGCACCTCATTTTTTCACAAACTACAGCAACTCCATAATCCCCAATATCTATTTTAAAATATTGAGAGATTTTTGAGTTTAATTCATCATTTACTTCTTTAAGTATCCCCTCAGAAGTTAACTCAAAGCCATCTATAGAGTCATAAGATAGTAATAAATTATTATTTTCATCTACTACTACAACAAGTTGATGCTCTTTTAAATACAAAATCTTTTTACCCATTTTATCTCTCCTCACATTGACAAGTTTTTATCAGTAAGCTATCTTTTTTAAAATAGCTATCAAACCTTTCCCATCCCTCTTTTTTTGAGACTAGATAAATATCTTCACCATCTCTATGCGTACTCTTGCATATTAATTCTCCGCCATTTTTAAAGTGCTTAAAGTTATAATGTGAACTGTATAAAGAAATAGATATAAAAAGAAGGAATAAAAAAACTACAACTCCTATAAATAACTTTTTATTTTTTAAAGAGATGCTAAATATTCCTATAGTAAAAAGTAGTATTAATATAGCACTTAATAACTCTGTATTAAAATATCCAGCCATTATTCTATCTCTCTACATCTATTTATATCGATATATAAATCATCTTTTAAAAAGTAATGTTTATTGACTTGCCAATCTCTCTTTTTAGATATAAAGTAAACATTATCTGTATGTTCTTGACAAATAAATTTTTCACCTTTTTGAAAGTTGATAACCTTTTTATTAGTATTGAGTCGTTCAGTACGATTAGAGTTTTCTTTATATAGAAATCCTATAAAGAAAATTATTCCTAATATTAAAATAAGTGTTAACATGAAATTTTTAAAAGAAAAATCTACATCTGCATCTTGCTCATTATTTTTCATAAGATCTTCGTAAATATCAGCGTTTTCTCGTAAACACTCATAATAATTTATTTCTAACATAACAGCTTCAATATTGTCTTCTTTTTTTATATAAACCTCACGAGTCTCTTTAGTGGATAATTTATCCATACACTCATCTATAGAGATTGCTAACTTTTCTACATCAATAACTATTTTTTCTGATTTCATATTTTTATTCTCCCTTTTAAAATATTTTATGTATCAATTTAACGATAAGTGTATTTTCATACTTACTATTTGTGAGTAATTTATTTAGAACATAAATAGTTATCCCTGTAAACATTATCAGCACTAAAGCATCAACCCCATCCATGTCTGTTGGAATTAATACGCTATATATCTTATCTGTCATATATTCTAAATTTGTCATCTGCTTATCTCCTTATTTAAGTCACAGCTATCAGCTCTTATTATTAAGTCATTTTTTGTGAAGCTATCTTTTTTAACTATCTGCCAATCTCTATCTTTAGAGACAATATATAGTTTAAATCCACTTCCACACTCCAAGGGAGTATTGTTTTTAAAATAGTTTATATTCTCAGCTATTTTCACTTTAGTCTCATAAGATAGAATAAGTGGGAAACCGACAGTAAATATAATCGCTAATAAAGGAAAAATAGCGATATTGTGTTTTTCCTCTTTATCTACATTTTCATTATAATGCATTACAAGTGCAACAATTGAAATAAGTATTACTAACCCAGACAAGGGATAAAATCCTTGATTTATATATTTAAACATTAAATTGACTCCTTATTTTGTAAAAAATATCACTCTTTAACGAAAACATCATTTCGCTTTACAACAACACTTCATTAATTAATATTGTAAACTGGCTTAGTCTCTGACATCCATGCAACTGCTACAATAAATGCAAATGCTGCGGCTACCGATAAAGGAACAAATAAAACCAATTGAAACATACCTGCAAAGAATCCAAATGCTAAACTTGTATTTCTAATATTGCTTAAAAACACACCCGATACAAGCATCACTCCAATCCCAACTAGAATTTGACCATTTAATATATCTCCTCCTGCATCTACAGCTTCATTAAACCAAGTCCACCCATACCAAGCTAAGCCATAGCCAATAGCTATAATGATAAAACTACCTATATTGAAAAACTCATAGTTGTAATGTCTTTGACTATATGTATTTATCCAACTAACCATCATAAATAAAGCAACTGCTACTGCTATCAACCCTAATATAAATAAAACTGTCATCTCAATCTCCTTGTGTAGTAATTAAGCTACTCTTATTAATTTTGTTACAGTTGTAGTGTAGCAATTAACACCGAAATAGTAAAGCATTACAGAAATATTATGGTAGACTTAGTTAAGAGTAGCTTAATCGTTTATGCTATAATTGACTACCAAAATTATTATTGGTTGATAATAAAATTACAATTTTTAGGAATACTAGGTATGACACAAAAACAATTAAGTAAGAAGTTAGAAAAAGAGTTTAAAGATACTAAGATTGTAAAATTAAAAGATATCACAAAAAAGATAGCTATAGTCTCAAAGGTTAGAGTTACTAAAAGAAGGGAATGTACTAACTATGATGAAATATCTTTAAATCATATAGATGATTATGGTGTCGTATATATACCAGATGGGTTTGTAAATCAAGGTCCAGCTAGTCTTACTGCTATAAATGCACAAGCTTTACATTATGGTGATTTAGTATTAAATCAAAGAACGGCAAAAATGAAAGTTGGGTTTATTGGTAAGAACTATAAAAAAGTTATTGTTGGTAATAACTCTATGATAAGAGTACAGTTTTATAATGACTCTATAGATACAGCTAGGTTTGTGCAACTGTATCTACAGCTGCCTTATGTATTAGAGTATCTTAATGAACAAGCAGGTAGCTCAATTGCAAGTGGTGTTTTTTCAAAATTACAAAAACTACGCTTTACTAATAAAAATATAAATTTAACTCTATTAGATTATCAATATCACTATAGTGAGTTTTTTAGAAAACCTAATAGAAAGATACTTAGTTCAGCTCAATTAGGGGAATTACCAATTCCTAGATATACAGATAAAGAACAACTTGTATCATTATCTGAGGTTCTTTACCCAAAAATGCAACTTATTGCTCAAGCAAAAAAGATGAGAGATGATGCACAGAAGCTTATTGAAAAATATGAGGCTAAGAGATTGGAATCCATTGGTGTTAATTTTCAAAAAGAGTTTGATTTTAATACTGTAGATAAGGAAATAAGTGATATTGACTTATTTAACAAGATTAGTAAGTTCTATTCTCCATTGTTGGAGTAGTATTTTTAAAAAATATATGATATAATTTATCTAATTAAATAAATTAATGACTATTGATGCCATTAACTCACTATTAAGGATAAATTATAATTGAACTTATGACCCCTTTTGATATTATGTCTAAATTTATAGATATT
>JAGHAW010000250.1 GCA_021161305.1 Sulfurimonas sp. | reverse complement strand
CTGTTACAGTGATAGTATCACCTTCATCTAATTCTGATTCAACTTCAGCCCATGGATCTGGTTGAACAGCTTTTATAGAAAGAGAAAGATGTCTTTTATCTTTATCATAAGAGATAGCTTTAACAGTTACAACATCACCCTCTTTATAAAGTTTAGATGGGTTAACTGGACCTTTATAAGAGATTTCATTATAGTGAACTAAACCATCAACACCACCAACATCTACAAACATACCGTAGCTAGTGATTTTTTTAATAGTACCTTCAACAATAGTATCTTCAGCCATTAGTTGATCAATAATCTCTTTCTTTCTCTTTCTTTCTTCATTAAAAAGTTTACGACGAGAAACTACTATAGAGTTTTCCTCTGCATCAATCTTGATAACTTGTGCTTTGATTTTACGACCAACAACATCATCTGTATCTTTAAAAGCAGCCAATGAACGAGGCATAAAGAAAGAAACTGCATCAGCTTCTACAACATAACCACCACGATTTTTCTTAGTGATAATACCTTCAATAATAACATCTTCATAATCATCTTTATTTGCATCAATAAATTCAATAGTCTTCTCTAGCTCTAAAACTTTTTTGTAAGATATTTTAGGACGCTCATTGTAGTATCCTGTAACCATCACTTTGATTTTATCGCCTGCACCAAACTTCAACTCACCGTTTTCACGGATCTCATCTAAGTTAATAATACCTTCTAGCTTCTCACCAACACCAACTAATGCTCTGTTTTCATCCTCTTGGATCTCAACAATTTCACCCTCTACGATGCGACTTGTTTCTTGCTTTTTCTCGCTTGCAGCATACATTTCTGCAAAATTTTCTTCTTCCAATGATTCGTTATCGAACGCCATTACCTATCCTCTGTTACATAAAAATTGCGTGATTGTATCTAAATAATGATTATTTTGTTATTAAGAAATAGGAAAAAGGATAAAAAAAGAAAAATGTTTACTTAATTGACATTTTTCTCTATAGCATCTATGACATTTTGGATAAGCCAGTCTGGAGTAGAAGCTCCGGCACTAATACCACAAAACTCTTTATCTTTAAACCAAAAGTAATCTATATCATTTTCATCTTCTATATGATAACTTTTGTTGCAATTATCATGTGCAATACTAAAAAGCTGCTTTGTATTTGAAGAGTTTTTGCCACCAATAACAATCATAATATCCGCTATTTTAGCAATTTTTCTGGCTGCTTCCTGATTTTCAAATGTTGCATTGCATATAGTGTTAAAAACTCTAACCTCTTTATGGCGAGGTATAAGATAGTTAGCTATCTCCATATACTCTTCAACTCTTCTCGTTGTTTGAGCAACTAAAGCTACCTTGTCTTTTAATTTTAGGTCTTCTAATTCACTTGGAATCGTTACAACTCTTGCACCATAAGTAGCGTAACTCTTAACACCTTTTATCTCAGGATGTGCTTCATCTCCAAAAATAATGATGTCATAACCCTTTTCACTCATTTCTTGGCAAATCTGCTGTGGTTTAGTCACATAAGGACAAGTTGCATCTACAACTTCTACATTGGTTTCTTTTAATTCTTGAAGTTCGTTTTTTGGGATGCCGTGAGTGCGGACTATCGCTGTTTCACCAGCTTTAAAACTTTTATGGTCATTAGTTAAACCAACATTAAAATCTTTTTCAAGTCTTGCAATTTCTTTTGAGTTATGTATCAAAGCCCCATATGTAGCAGACTCTTTATTTTCCTCTGCTATCTTAATAGCTCTTTTAACCCCAAAACAAAAACCATAACTCTCTGCTAATTGTATCTTCACTATATTTGTCTCCTCTACAAAGGAAGTAATTCCTTTGTAAATTCCCCTCACTAAAGCTACACCTATCGGTGAGAATAATTTAAGAAATTTCTACTTTTGTAATTTTTTGTAAAAGTTCAAAGAAGTTAAGAAATGATGTATTTATACAATCCAAATCACTAACTTCCATCCCACATCTAAGACCTGCGATTATAAAACTCATAGCTATTCTATGGTCTCCATCACTATCTACAATTGCACTTTTTAATTCTCCACCAACAACCTTGTAACCATCTTTATACTCATGAACTTCAATAGAACAAGCTCTAAGACCCTCTACAACTGTAGAGATTCTATCTGATTCTTTTACACGAAGTTCCTCTGCATTTTTTATAAGACTTTCACCATTAGCACATGCCATAGCAATAGAAAGTGCAGGAAGTTCATCTATAAGCCAAGAGATATTATCTTCAACAACAATACTCTTTAGAGGAGCATATTTTACGCTAATATTTCCTATGGGTTCATATCTATTATCAGTTATCTCATAACTAATATCTGCACCCATTCTCTCTAAAGCCTTAAATGCTTCTATGCGAGTTGGATTAAGAGTGACACCCTCTAAAACTATACTGGCATCTGGAGTTATGGCAGTAGCGACCGCAAAGAAAAATGCACTAGAAGGGTCAGCTGGAACTCTAATAGTTAAAGGCGAAAGAAGTTCTTTCATAGGTGTTATAGTAGTTTTAAGTCCATCTACACTTATCTCTGCTCCCATCCCTTTTAACATTCTCTCTGTATGGTCACGAGAGAGTTCAGGTTCAGTATATGTACAGACTCCATCGGCTCTTAGGGCTGCTAAAATCATAGCACTCTTAACTTGAGCAGAAGCTATCTTACTCTCATAATCAAATGCTTTGAGTGAAGCACCTCTAATACTTAGTGGAGCAAAATCTCCATCTTCTCTTCCATCAAGTTTTGCACCAATATCACGAAGAGGAGCAGTAACTCTTTTCATCGGACGACGACGAAGATACTCATCTCCCGTTAAAATAAAGTGACCATTTGCAGAACTTAAAAGACCACAAAAAAGCCTCATTCCAGTTCCAGAATTTCCACAATCAAGTATCTCTGAACTCTCTTTTATACCATCTGATGAGATTTTAATAGTTATACCGTCGTCTTCTACTTTTGCACCTAGATTTTTTACAATTTCTAAAGAGTTAAGTGTATCTTCTGCTCTTAAAAAATTACTAATTTCACTAGTTCCACAAGCTAGCATACTAAACATTGCACTACGATGTGATATAGATTTATCAGGTGCTATACTGTCGATAGTAAGTGAAAATTCACTACATGGTTTAACTACTACTCTGCTCATCTTAGCCCTACTCCTAGTTCTCGTTGCAGTGATTCTAAAATAGCGTCTATAGATGAAGTAATATCCTCTTCTTCTAATGTTTTTTCCTCTGACTGAAGAACAAAACGGATAGAAAAACTCATATTATCACCTAACGATTCATCACTATATTTATCTACCGGATAGAATCGTATAAGCTCATCACTAGCAGAGTTATCTATAACTTGTTTTACTCTCTCATAACTCATATCTTTAGGTATAATAATACTTAAATCTCTAAAAGAGGCTTGATACTTAGAACTTTTTTTAGCAGTTTTCAGTGCATAAGGGATTTTATCAAAATCTACTTCACAAAGATAAGTAACATCCAAGCCATAATCTTTTTCAACGGTTGGATGAACTCTAAAAATCTCACCAATTTCTTTTCCATTTATGCTAAGTTTAGCACATTGGTAAGTGTGTGAAAGAGAGTGTTTAGTTTCATAAGAGGCAAGAGTAAATTCACCGATAATATCTGAGATTTTTTGAGCAAAAAATGCAAAATCTATCTTAGCCGGTTTTCCTGAATTTGAAAGATTCTGACTCTCTGTATCTCCACTAAAAAGCATTGTCATCTTAAGTGACTCTTCTCTAGTAGGGGAAAAGATAGACCCAATTTCAAATAGTTTAACAGATGAGTATCCATTTTTAACATTTTGAGATGCTGCTTTTAAAAGACCTGTATATAAAGTCGGTCTCAAAGTATCCAAAGTATTTACAATAGGATTTAAGAGTTCTAAATCTTCAAGAGTAGTCTCAAAACCATAACTATTTAAAACTTTTTTCTCATCAAAAACAAAATGCAGACTCTCAAAAAATCCACTTTGAGCTGCACGATGTCTAAAAATAGTTCTCTTTTTATACTTAAAATAATCATCTTCAAGTCTATTAGCTTCAGCAAATACAAATGGTTGAGATGGAATGTTGTCAATCCCAACCATACGAACAATTTCTTCTATAATATCTTGTTTATTTACTATATCGTGACGGTATCTTGGAACAGAAATAACAAAGTTATCCAATGAAGATTTTGAAGTATTAAAACCCAAATTTTGCAGAATTTTAGTAATTCTTACTTTATCAATATCAGCACCTATTATATCATCAATCTCTTTTTTACTTACACTTACTATCGCTTCTTCATATGAGTCACAAAGCTCAATATTTCCACCAAAAATAGATGAAGCAGAGTTAGATTCTATAAGATTCAAACAAAAAGATAGACCATGATCTAATTCTGGCTCACTTCCTCTTGAAGTTTTATAGTACATTGGTCCAGACGGTATCTTAGATTCCTGCATCTTTTTAGAGATAATATCAGGTGGGATATAACTAGCTTCAATAAGAATAGTACCCTCATCATAAGTTACTTTTGATACATCTTCTTGAATAATTCCTATTGTAGAAGCTTTGTTATTTTTTTTGTTTGCATCATTGACTATAGAAGCATAACCATTTTCATCTTCTTTTAATTCAATCTTTGCAATTGTCTCATTTTCTGAACAGAAATAAGCATAATTATAAGCTCTTAAAATAACACCACTACTATGAGTAGCATATAGCATTATAGACTCTATATCAGCCTCTCTCTTATCCTCTATCTGAGCCAGTCTAAGTTTTACAATAAAAGGAAGGTTTAATTTTTTTAAGTCAACTGCTCTGTAACGCAAATTAACATCCAGAGTTTTCTCATGAGAAAGACTAAGAATTCTACCGATTCCAATCTGTCTATCTTCATCTTCATTAAAACGATTCTCTTTAAGTGGTCTGTCATACGCAGCACTAAGATCTCTTGCTACACCTCTAATACTTAAACAGTCTCCTCTATTTGCAGTAAGTTCAATCTCAATAATATCATCACTAAAAATTGGACTCTCACAAACTTCTTGACCTAATTTATACATACCAATACTGGAATCCAACTCCAAAATCCCATCTTGACAATCCTCTAAACCTATCTCAGTAGCTGAACAAATCATACCCTCAGACTCAACACCACGAAGTTTAACAGGCTTAATAACCATTCCACTTGGCATAACTGCACCAATAGTTGCTACAACTACATTAAGTCCGGCTCTTACATTTGAAGCACCACAAACAATTTGACGAATACTTCTACCAATATCTACTTTACAAACATTTAACTTGTCCGCATCAGGATGTTTTTCACACTCTAAAACTTTACCAAAAATTATCTTTTTAGGAACATTATAGCTCTGAATACTATCAACTTCTAAACCAATAGAGTTAAATGTTTTTGCTAAATCCTCTGTAGATATTCCATCTAAATCTATCCACTCGTTTAACCAACTTCTAGTAACTATCATTGAAACTGCTCCAAAAATTTAATATCTCCCTCAAAGAGAGAACGCAAATCTCCAATCTGGTGAATAAGCATTGCAAACCTTTCAACTCCAAGTCCAAAAGCGTAACCACTGACATCTTTATAATTAACAGCTTCAAACACATTTGGATCAACAATTCCACATCCTAAAACTTCTAACCAACCTGTTTTAGAACAAACACGACACCCTTTACCTTTACAAAAAACACAAGATATATCAACTTCTGCAGACGGCTCAGTAAAAGGGAAAAAAGATGGACGAAATCTAACTTCAACTTCACCAAACATATACTTTAAAAAATCTTCCAAGATATATTTTAAATTAGCAAAAGATACTTTACCCTCTTTATCAACTAAAAGACCTTCTATCTGATGAAACATAGGAGTATGAGTTAAATCATAATCACGACGAAAAACGGCACCGGGTGCAATCATGCGAATAGGTGGCTTTGTATTCATCATAGTTCTAATCTGAACAGGGGAAGTATGAGTTCTTAAAAGCATCTCATCTTTAAAATAAAAAGTGTCTTGCATATCACGAGCTGGATGGTATTTTGGTAAGTTTAAAGCTTCAAAGTTGTTAAAATCATCTTCAACCATATTTCCAGTTTTAACTGCGAAATTCATGGATGAGAAATACTCAACAATTCTATCCATAGTCTCCATAACCGGATGCAAAGCACCCGCCTCACTTTTTGAACTAAAAAGTGAAACATCAATAGCCTCAGCCTTCATAGCCTTTTCTAACTCCAATGTTTGCAGAGTTATCTTTCTTACAGTAAGTTCATTCATAAGTGAACTTTTATGAGTGTTTAACTCTTTCGCTATTTGTGATTTTTGCTCATTTGGAGCAGTTTTCATCTTAGCAAATTCTGCAGCTAAAACACCCTTTTTACCAAACACAGAGATACGAATCTCTTCAAGCTTTTCAACACTCTGTGCCTCTGTTATTGCATCATACCATTCTTTCAATAGACTCACCCATAGTTATAAAAATTTAAAAAGGATTATAGTCAAAAGTAAGTTATATATAGCTTCATTCTCTGTCATAAATTAAAATTTAATATGTTATAATCAATAAAACAACCTAAATAAGGATATAAAAATGTGTCTATTCTGTAAAATAATAAATAAAGAAATACCATCAAATGTAATTTTAGAAGATGAGGATTTTCTTGCATTTCACGATGTAAACCCAAAAGCTCCGGTTCACATCTTGGCTATTCCAAAAATTCATGTGGATAGTTTTAATGAAGTCAGTGGTGAACTGATGGGTAAAATGAGTTCTTTTATAAAAAAAGTTGCTCAAGAAGTCAAAATAGACAAGAGTGGTTATAGAGTCATAACCAATATTGGGGAAAATGGTGGTCAAGAAGTTCAACATCTGCATTTTCATATTTTAGGTGGTGCAAAACTTAGCTGGGGTCACTTTAGTGATGCAGATCCTAAAGGTCACTTTTAATAGTGCTTAGAAATTTACTTATATTAGCCTCTCTCTCTTGTGTGATTTTAGCTCAATCTTGGGATGAGTACAATAAAGAACAAACACAAGTTTTTGAGCAACATAAAAAAGAGTTTGGCATATACCAAAAATCTCAAGATAAAGAGTTTGAGAGTTACAAACAAGCACAAGACAATGTTTTTCTCAACTACAAAAAAGAGGTTGGAGCTATTTGGGAAAAACCAAAGATGTCTACTAAAACAACTTGGGTAGCCTATACTCCAGACAAAAAAACTAGAACTGATGTTGATTTTTCCAAGGAAACAATTCTAGTTGAAACGATAGCCTCTTCACCAATAGAAGCAAAACTAAAACTCGAAGTTGCTCTTGGGAAAGTAGTAACAATCGACAACGGAACTCTCCAAAGAACTGACCCACTGCAAAATGCTCTCTCTAAAGTCAAAAAACCTTTTGGTTTAGTTGATGCACAGGTAAAAAATGAGCCTATTCTTTCCACCGTTATTTTTGATGAATCGCCTACAAAAAAAGCTGTTGATAATTATGTAAAAAATCATATTACAGATAGCAAAATAGAAGTTATAAAATCAAACAAAAAGCAACACTTTAAAGTATATAGTGTTAAAATTCAGATGCCAAAAGATGCCATGATTAAAAGGTCTAAACTCTATTATGATGAAGTTAAAAAACAAGCTTCAAAGCGTAAACTTCCGATATCTTTAGTTTTTGCCATAATGCACTCTGAGAGTAGTTTCAACCCAAGAGCGAGGTCTCATGTACCTGCCTATGGTCTAATGCAGATTGTTCCAAGAACTGCAGGAATCGATACATATAGATTTTTATATAAGAAAAAAAAGCTAGTCTCTAGTAGTTATCTTTACAACTCTACAAACAACATAACTATGGGTACAGCCTATCTTCACATACTCTACTACAGATATTTAAGAGATATAAAAGACCCGACAAGCAGACTCTACTGCACAATAGCTGCTTATAATACAGGAGCAGGTAATATCGCATGGGCTTTTGTAGGAAAACACAATATGAGTGAAGCAGCACCACTGATAAATGCCTTAACATCAAAAGAAGTCTATAACAAACTACTCAAAGATTTAAGATATGAAGAGCCTAAACACTATCTAAAAAAGGTCTCCAGAAGAATGAATGCTTATCATAGAGTTTATGGGAGTTAAAAGCCTCCCATAGATTCTAAAAATTTAGATATTTTTTAAAATACTCTAACTGCTCTAAAGTTCGTACAGTTGCGGTTCCACCTGCAGAAGTTCTTGCATTCATAGAGTTTCTTAAACCTAAAAATTCCATTACATCTTCACCGATTCTCTCATCAATCTCTTTAAGATATTTAAAATCCATCTTACTTAAATCAACATTCAATTCTTCACCTTTAGCTACAGCACGACCTGTAATAAAGTGAGCTTCTCTAAAAGGAATATCACATTTTTCAACTAAATAATCAGCCAAATCCGTAGCACTCAAATGTCCAACAGCACAAGCAGATTCCATATTATGAGCTTTGACTTCCATAGTTTTTATAGCCTCTTTTAAAATCTCTAGTGAAATTTCAGCAGTCTCAACAGAATCAAAAACACCCTCTTTATCTTCTTGAGTATCTTTGTTATATGCTAAAGGAAGACCTTTCATAACAGTCAAAAGCCCCATGAGTGAACCATAAACACGACCTGTTTTCCCACGAAGAAGTTCTGGAACATCTGGATTTTTCTTTTGTGGCATAATAGATGAACCAGTTGAGTACTCATCACTAAGTTCAACAAAACCAAACTCATAACTAGACCACATAACTAACTCTTCACTAAGACGGGAGATATGCATCATCATTGTTGAAATATTAAAAAGAATCTCTAAAGCAAAATCTCTGTCACTTACTGTATCCAAACAGTTAATACTGACACTCTCAAAACCTAAAAGCTCAGCTGTTTTATCTCTATCTATGGCATGTGGAGTTCCGGCTAAGGCTGCACAACCTAAAGGAGATACATTATTTCTTTTATGTGATTCTTCAAGTCTTGCAATATCTCTCTTAAACATACTTAAATATGCACATAGATGAAAAGCGAAGTTAGTAGGTTGTGCATGTTGCAGATGCGTCATACCAGGGAGAAGAGTCTCGGTGTGTTTATCAGCCACCACAACTATCTCTCTCATCAAAAGCTTAAGAGCATCTACTATCTCTAAGTTTTTACGAAGAACAAAGCGACGAAAATCTGTAGCAACTTGATCATTTCTGCTACGAGCAGTATGAAGTTTTTTACCTGCATCACCGATTAAAGCAGTTAATCTCTTCTCAATTCCCATATGCAAATCTTCATCTGAGATTTTCCACTCAAATTCGCCAGATTCTATCTCACTCTTAACCTGATTTAGTCCATCAACTATCTGAGTAAGTTCATCATTTGTTAAAATACCCTGCTGAGTAAGCATTGCAGCATGAGCGATAGAACCCTCAATATCTTCACGATAAAGTTTTCTGTCATACATAATTGACGCATTAAATTTATCTAAGAGAGTTGAAGCACTTGCAGAAAAACGACCTGACCACATTTTATCCATTTGTAGTTCCTAATAATAATTTAAAAAAGTTTGATATTTTAACTAAATAAGGTTAAAGAGGAGTTTAGTGAAGATTTGTATTAATTACAGGCAGGTACTTTCCCACTATCTTTTGCATATTCCATCAAAAACTGTTTAAGATGTTTTGCTTTTTTGCTATATTTTTTACTACCAAAATATTTCCAAGACTTTGTCGCACTCTTATCTTTTGTGTGAATCTTTGCTAATGGCTTTCCAACATCTTTCATTAATGCTTCCCACTCAGAAATTGTCTTTGTAGTTAAAAAAGTTTGTCCTTCATGGTGACAAACAACACACTCTCTTACAAAAACCCGTTGACCTTTATAAACTGCAGCAGATATAGTAGTTACGCCCAATAACAATGCAACCATACAAAACAACAACAACCTACTCATATAAGATACTCCAAGTAATAATGTTTCATGATACATAGGAACATCTTACATTCACCTTATATGATACATATTTAATGCAACAATATAGATAATACCTATAACTGGAACTTTTTATACACCTTATCATCCAAATCCCAAAGACCTCGTTGCTTCAGAGAATCAACAACTTCTAAGCTACAATCAACATCATCCGGCCATCTGCGAGAAAAACCATCAAGTAAATTTTTGTTAGTTCCATCAATACCAACCATTAAACCTGAAATAAAAACATCTCTTAGTGCATCCATATTATTTGTAACTCTCCATATCAACATATACGAATTAAAAACATCATTATTTTTATCATCTACAAAAATAACAATTCTAATATGTGTGCTTAAGCTAATAAGTGCATCAAAATAATCTTTAGCATTTTTTGTTTTATTCACAGAGATAACTGTAATAGGGTTTTTTGTTCGTCTCATAAACTGATGAAGATTTACAACATCAGGAATCAACTCTTTAACTCTTCTTAGCAACTCTTCATCACCTAAAAGCTGTGGAGCTTCAACTACATTTGCGGCAGTTGAATCTATTCCCAACTTTCCACCAACAAGTGTCTCTGGGGAAGAGTGATCAAGTGCATCTAAGATGCCCTCTGTAATAAACATAGATTTTGGAGTAAATCTATTGAGTATATAAGTGGCAAGTGCCTCATAGTTATTTAACTTTGGAGCATTTTCATCTAAAAAAATCGCATGTTTTACAAAACTCATCTGCCCAGCACCCCAAAAAACATGCATAAACTGTTTTGCGTGTCCTTTGTAAAGTGGTTGCATCTTAGCAAGTATAAGATTGTGAAAACCTGCATTTTCCGGCATATGATAATCAAGCAGATCAGGTGCTGTTGTTTTTAAAAGTGGAAAAAATATCTTTCCGGTTGCCCAACCCATATATTTATCTTCAAGTGGTGGTTTACCTACAACTGTAGCCAAAAATACTCTATCTTTTTTTGTTGTAATCGCACTTACCTGCATAACAGGGTATGGCTCTTCCAAAGTATAGTAACCGGTATGGTCACCAAACGGTCCCTCTATCTTTAACTCATCAGTATCAACCCATCCCTCAATCACATAATCAACATCTTGGGGAATATATAATGGAGTAGTCAGAGATCTAACAAGTTTTGCAGGTTCTTTTGTAATAAGACCATACATTAGAAGTTCATTCACACCATAAGGAAGTGGAGCAGTTGCACACCAAGTATATAGCGGATTTCCACCTATAGCAATACTAACAGGCATTTTCTTACCTGCTTTTTGGTATTGATCAAAAAAGTGAGAGCTATCCTTATGAATCTGCCAGTGCATTCCCAAATGGTTTTTGTCATAAACTTGAAGTCTGTACATGCCAAGATTCACCATTTCACCATCGAGACTCTGCGTATAAACCTGACCCATAGTTATAAATGGACCACCATCTTGTTCCCATGTTGTTAAAACTGGAAGCTTATAGAGATCTATATCATCATTCATATAGATAACTTCTTGACAAGCACCTTTGCCTTTTAAGCGTTTTGGAAAGATATTTTTTAGAGAAAAAAGCTCTTTTGCCATTGATATTTTTTCCATCATACCAGATGGTGGTTTCATGTGGAGAAGATTAGTTATCTCATCTGCAACAGATTCTATAGTACGACCAAAAAGAAGTTCACATCTCTTATATGAACCAAATACATTCATAAGCACTGGTTCATCAAACTTAGCACCACTCTTTTTATCCACAACATTTGTAAAAAGAAGTGCTAACCCACCATCTTTTTTCTTTACTTCGGCGTAAGCTAAGTGTGGAATCTCAAGATATATATCCAACTCTTCTTCAATAACTTTTAATTGGGCATGCTTTTTTAAAAGTGCTATAGTTTTTTTCATATTATTTATCATTCTCCGAAATTAGTGAAATAAAGTCTCTATTCTAATGGTGAAATTATACCATAGAGCAACACTTATATAGTTTTAAAACCCCCTAGAGTTTATTACTATCTATTTCAACTCCACTATCTTCTAAAGTATAAATTAAATCAGTTGCATCTAGTTTCTCAAAATTAGCTATCATTATCTTTTTTAAATACTCTTTCTCCTCTATTTCTGCTCTCATCAAACTACCGGCAAAGACTCCTTTTTTCTCTAGCACTAAAGAGGTAATATCATCATCCATTTTTATGTGATTCATTAGCTCTCCAATGTCTGTTTCAAAAATAGAACTCAACATTGAAAACATGCCAGCCAAATATGCTTTATCTTTATACTCCGGTCTAGCTTCTTTCTCCATTCTTTCTGCTCTTTTTATAGCTAAATCCAATATAGTTTTTGAAGCAGGGTTTGTAGAAACTTCTGAATATAAATATACTAATAACCATCGCAGTAGTTTATTTCTACCCATTAGAGTAATAACCTGTGTAATAGATTCTATTTTTACATTAAACTTTCTAATATTATTAAAAAATTCAACAAGCCTAAAAG
>JAGHAW010000208.1 GCA_021161305.1 Sulfurimonas sp. | reverse complement strand
GTGAGGAACTATGACATGCACTGCAGAGAAAGGTATAACGGCAGAGTGTCTTTTATGCGTTCCATCGACTCGAACTGTTGATAAACCCATATCCTCTGCATCTTCAAGTGCATGACGAAGTTCATCCATATGAATCTCTTCAAGTTCATGCTCACCTTTAATGCCCATTTTTTCAGTAATTACACCGTACACCATAACAGTAAGCATCGGAAAGAGTGACGCAAAAGCGATAAGCCCAAAACCGTCTATGAGTGGGTCACGACCAGCTATATTTGTTGCAAGACCAAGACCAAGGGCTGCGACAAGTGGAACTGTTACGGTTGAAGTTGTAACTCCACCACTATCGTAAGCGATAGGAATGATATATTTTGGAGCGATAAAAGTAAGAACAATTACAAAGAGGTATCCAGCCATAATATAGTAAACAATCTCACCACCAGCTACAATACGATAAGCACCAAGCGAGATACCTATAGCAACACCTAGTGCAACAAAGAGACGAAGCACAAAGTCATTGATTTTACCATCACTAATCTCTTTTGCTTTTTTGGCAATAGCTGTCAGTGAAGGTTCTGCCATAGTTGTTGAAAAACCGATAGCAAAAGCAAAGGTGTAGATAATGATATTGTTATCATATTGCGTAAGTTCAAAAGCCATAGTCTCACCGAGGGAGAAAAGCCCCATTTCTAAACCGATAATAAAAGCATCAAGACCAAGAATTACAAGACCAAAACCTATAAGAACTTCTTTTAAATTATCTATAGGTTTTTTAAGTATGATGTACTGAAAAAATAGGATTACAGCTAATATAGGAACAACATCCCCAACAACAGCGATAAACCCTTTCAGTATTTCAACTATATCAAAATTAAAAGCAGTAGATGCTTCACAAGTTTCGGCTACTACGGGTGCTAGAATAGTAGAAGCTTCAACAAACTCATAAACATAGATACCATAAAATTGTACAAAGATCATAGGAGTAAGTGAAGCAAAAGCGATAAGACCGAAGCCATCTAAAACGGGGTTTCTTCCTTTAATGGTAGTAGCGAGACCAATGCCTAGAGCTGCAACAAGAGGAACTGTAACGGTAGAAGTTGTAACTCCACCCAAGTCATAAGCAAGACCAACTATCTCTTTTGGTGCAAAGGCAGTAGCAGCTACAACCATAATGTACCCAGAGATGATGTAGTAGTGAATAGGATGACCTTTTATGATTCTCCAAACACCGACAACTATTGCAAAACCGACTGAAAATGCAACAACCATTCGAAGTGTGGTAGCATCAATTCTTCCACAACTAATACCGGCTGCTTTATCAGCAATGACTACAAGAGCAGGTTCAGCTACGGTGGTACCAAAACCTACCATAAAAGCAAAAAGAATTATCCACTTAGTTGAGCCTTTTCTTGCAAAATCACTTGCAAGCCCCTCCCCAACAGGAAAGATTCCGACCTCAAGACCAAGAAGAAAAACAGCAAGACCAACACCAACAATCCCAAGACCTATAGTTGTGCTTAACCAATTTTCCGGTACTGTCTGGATGATTGCCAGTTGAAAAAACATAATTACCAAAATGATTGGCATTAAGTCTCTAAAAGACTCTTTTAAAAGCTTTAAAAATGACGCTATGCTTAGCATTGATAACCTTTATTAAATAATAATAGGATTGTATCTTTAAATTGATAAGATAAGCATAAATATTTTTTATCTTTATTGCAATTTCAGTGAGTTTAAATCTCTATATAGGTAGAATTCTATTTCTCAAAAAAAGAAGAATTTATTATATGGTCGAGTGTCCGAGTGGCCGATGGTGCAACCTTGGAAAGGTTGTGTGGGTGTAAATCCACCGTGAGTTCGAATCTCACCTCGACCACCATTTATAAATTTTTAATTTTAATCAAAAATATCTTTCCCTTTAATATTATCATTCTATTCCTGAGTATAAATCGATATTTGGTTATAATTTAGTAAAAGGAGAGTGTCTTGAGAATAGTTTGTCCACACTGTTTGAGTGTAAATAATGTACCAAAAAAAGATTCATATAAGAAAGCTAATTGCGGAAAGTGTAAAAAGTCACTTCTTGATACAAAACCAATGGAGCTAAACAGCTTAAATTTTGATGAGGTAGTTGTAAATAGCGATATTCCTGTGGTTGTTGATTTTTGGGCTCCTTGGTGTGGTCCATGCAAGATGATGGCACCAAGTTTTGAGAAAAGTGCGATAAATTTTCCACTTAAAGTGCTTTTTGCAAAGGTAAATACTGAAAATGAGCAGACATTAGGTGCTAGATTCGGAATAAGAAGTATACCAACGCTTATAATTTTTAAAGATGCAAAAGAAGTACACAGGGTGTCTGGGGCAATGGATGAGACTGGTTTAAATCAGCTAGTATCGCAGTTTATATAGTTTTACTTTAAGTAGCAGTTTTAAGTGGGACTGCTATAATCTTATAAAAAAGTGATGCTATGGAAATAACTCTACTTATTAAATCTATTATGGGTCTTGTTGTTCTTCTTGGATTGTTGGTATTTTTTCTTTTTATGCCATCAAGAAAAAAGAAAAAAGTATCTAAAGTATCTAAAGTATCTAAAGTATCTAAAACTTCTCAAAAAAAAGAGATAAGAAATGGTTTAAACTCCCTGCTTGGTATTATAAAAGATAGAAAAACTTCTACTTCTGGATTAAGAGATGCTCTTGAATTGGTTATAAAACATCATGGAACTGTGCATAAAAAATTAGGCTTAAGACCTCATCCTGATTTTGATGTTTATGCAGATATACTTTTTACAATCTGTCGTCATCCAAAAACAAACAAAGATTTAATAGTAAAATTTGACAAAGAACTAGAAAGACTTAACCCCGAATATAAAAAAGAGATAAATGATGCTATTTCTAAAGGATTAAATTCAAGAGGAATTTAATCCTTTTAGGATGTTATACCAATCCCCATCTCTGTATAAAAAGATGATGAAGCGTCTGGATGTCTTATGATGTTGTGGCTTTTACCAATTAGTTCGTCATAACTATATCCGGAAACTTTACAAAATTCATCATTAGCATAGGTAATAATTCCATTGGTGTCTGTTTTTGAAACGATGGAATTTTTATCTGTTATTTTATACTACCCCAGTAAGCGTAGACTTGACCTAGCCTCATTTTGAAGTGCTCTTTTATCTATAATTTTTTGTAAAACATAAAAAAACTGCTCTGTATTTATAGGTTTTAGTAAGTAATCTTGTACATCTTGTTTTATACTATCAATGAAAAAATCAGATTCATTATAAGCAGATAAAACAAGTATGGAAATTTCACTATCAAATTCTCTAATCTTTTTTATCATATCAAGACCATTTAGACGAGGCATATTCACATCTGTAATAATGAGGTCTATCTTGTTTTGTTGATACTTTTCAAATCCATCTTCGCCGTCTATTGCTACTATTATATTATCAAAAAACTCTTCAAAAATAGACAGAGTGGATAATCTTGCCATAGCATCGTCTTCTACATAAAGAAGTTTTAGTGAAGAAGAGTATTTAATGATATTTTGTAAATTTTGCATACGACACCCCGATATGACAATATTATATATTATAGATTATATATTATTAATTAAAATTAAAATTAAAATTAAAATTAATTTTGTCTTTTATTAAACCCTGCTGTTCCTTTTTTTGCATTTGTTGTGAAATTAGTTGAAAATTCTTTTAGGTAGCTGGGTATTGCTCTGCCTTTTAATTTCATCATATCTTCTAGCATATCGTGAGCAACAATGCTACTTTCTAAGTCTTTAATCTCTGTTAGATAGATGAAGAGTAACTCTCCTAATCTTTGAAGTGAAATTTTCCAAGTAGAATTGGTTTGAGTATATATCCACGAGCTAAAGGCATAAAAGTTTTTATAAACACTATTGTTTTGCCAAAGAAGAGTTATGCTTTTTTTAAAATTACCACTGTTATAAGTCAAGTCCCAAAATCTGGCAAATCTTTTCATAATTTGAAGATCATTAAAAGATAGTTGAGAGTTTTTTAGGATGTCATAAGGAGGTATATCGCTGTAGACCATTCCCTGTTCAATATCATGGCGATTTATACGGGTTCCAGAAAGTTTTTTAAGTATGCCTATCTGAATCTCACAGCTACTTAAACTAACCAACTCATCAAGGTTTTTTCCAAAACTCTCCAAGCTTTCATCTGGGAGTCCGACTATCAAATCCAGATGAATATGAGCACCTGTTTCATTTTCTAAAAACGATATATTTTCTCTGATTTTACCCAGTTTTAAATTTCTTGAAATGTTGTTTGCTATCTCTGGATTTAGTGTTTGTATACCTATTTCCAACTGTAAAGAACCATGTGGAAATTTTGTGATTTTTTCTCTTAGGGAGATTGGAAAATGATCGGGAATTACTTCAAAATGGGCAAAGTATGGAGGTTCTTTTCGTAAAAAAAAGTCCAGAAGTTTAGTGGCTGTTTTTATATTAAGGTTAAAAGTTCTATCTATAAACTTAAAATTTCTAGCCCCTCTTTGCCACAGAGTTTCAAACTCTTCTAAAAGTTCATCAAGATTAAAAGCTCTTACTCTTTCATCCATAGAAGAGAGACAAAATTCACACTCAAAAGGACACCCTCTTGAAGCTTCTACATAGATGTAACGGTTTTGTATATCTTCATCTGTGTAGTATCTGTATGGAAGTTTAATCTCTTTAAGATTTGGCATATTCATTTTAATGATTCTGTTTTTTGGTTGTTTAGAGTTTATAAGCTCTTTGCATAGTTTGTAAAAAGCCAAATCTCCTTCCCCTTGTATGATAAAATCTGCCTCATCAAGATTCACTCTAAATGGTTCGTGTGTAACTTCAGGACCACCTAGAACTATAGTTGTATCAGGGGATATTTTTTTTATTAGATGGATAAGTTCACGAACGAAAGAGACATTCCAAATATATACGCCAATTCCTATAATACTTGGCTCGTTTATAAGTAGTTTTTCTGCAACACTCTGCAGAGCGTCATTTATGCTAAATTCTAAGATTGCAGCACTTTTTTGGAGTTCATTGAGATTTGCATATAGATATCTAAGAGCGATAGAGCTGTGAGTGTATCTGGAGTTCAAAGTTGTTAAAATGATTTTCATATGGAAGTTTAACATAAGTTACAGTCAAGCTAAAAAAAGGGGGAAAGGCTTGACTGTTTTTAAATAATTGTTTGAAGTATCTATATCTCTCTATGAAAGGGGAAAACATAATTGAGATGCCGAAATTATAATTATTATAAGTTAATCGTAAGTAAATATATTAAAAATTTCTTTTTAAATTTGATATAATTTCATCGAAAGGTCACTATACATGCCAATACTATTATCAATTTTTTACTTTTTTTACTTTGCCATCATAGGTGTTTATATCATTTTTATGCCAAAAGTTTTGGCTATGGTGGGTTATAGTGCGAGTGAGATAGGAATCATCTTTGCAGCTGGACCCTTGGTTAGATTTTTGCTTCCTTTTGCTTTTATAAAAGGTCTTAAACTTGATAGAAAAAGTTTTAATATCGCACTTATCATAATGCTAGTAAGTTCTCTCTCTTTTTATTTTTCGTTAGATAGCTTCTATAAACTTCTTTTTTCAAATATTGGTTTAGGGATAGGGATTAGTCTTATACTGCCTTATATAGAAGTAATTTCACTTGAGTGTGTCGGTAAAGAGAGATATGGCAAGATAAGGCTTTTTGGCTCTGTCGGTTTTATCTTGGTTGCCCTCGTGCTTGTTAAGTTTTTAAGTTCTGCTGATATTGCCTTGAACTATCTTCTTGTTCTTACTTTTTTAACTTCTGTAGTAGCTTTTGTAATTGTAAAAAATAATTACCACTCAAGCATAAAAGAAGAAGATATAAAAAATGACATTAATCTGCTTTATGATTGGAAACTATGGCTTGGTTTAACTCTTATGCAGGTTAGTTTTGGGGCTTTTTACAACTTTTTTACTATCTATGAAACTGATTTTGGTGTAAGTTTGGATATGACTATATATCTGTGGAGTTTTGGAGTTGTTGTTGAGGTCTTTATGCTTTTCTTTCAAGGAAAGTTTCTTCGTGGAAATCTGCTTTTGATTCTACAGATAACAACATTTGCAAGTGCCATAAGATGGTTTTTACTCTTTGCATTTGCTCAAAATCTGACAGTTCTGTTTTTCGCTCAAAGTCTGCACGCTCTTAGCTTTGCACTTTTTCATTCGGCGGCAATCAGCTATCTTTTTCATCTCTATAAGCACAAATCTTTGGCTCAACAGTTTTTCTCTGGCATAACGTATGGTTTGGGTGGTTTTGTGGGGGCTTTATGTGCTGGTTATATTTATGAGTTTTATCCGAAATATCTTTTCTTAAGTGCGACTTTCATCGCACTTATGGCATGTGTGAGTTTATATAAATTTTCAAAAACTGTTAAAAGTCGATAATCAGGTTAGCAGTGAATGTTCTGTCTGTGTAATCTTTACCTGTTGACGGCATATTTACATAATCAACTTTATAGCTGATACCTGCTGAAAAAACATCTGAGAATTTACTGCTAAATGCTGTTTTTGAAAAAGCAAAAAAGTTTTTTGTCTCTTCTAAATCAACTCTATAGCTAAGCTCTTGTTCAAACTTTAGATTTTCTAATATCTGCCAACTATATACACCTTTTGTTCTCAATGAAGCGTAGTCATTAAGTTCCCCATCAACTCTTGTTACAGTTGGTTTATTGTCTGGATTTGGATAATCAATAATCGATCCATCAGCAGCATAATTTATATTTGCTATATCATCTTGAGAGTAGAGAATATTTCCCTCTAAGCTCAAGTTGTGTTTTTTAGTTTTTACAGCTTTGTATTTTGCACCGGGACCTGTGTAGAATTGATAGTTAAAAGTTGAAAATTTATCCTGTTTAAAACCAGTTAGATAACTAAATGCAAATCTATCTGTTATTTCATAATCATACTCTAATTCAACAAGGTATTTATTTTTAGTCTCTATGCTTTTATCACTAGCATATTGTCCATCAAGAAGTAGGCTAAATATATGTTTTTCCCAACTCTTTTTTATCTTTGATTCAAGATTAAAAGTTTTAGTTACGGTGTTTCCTTGAGTCTCAATGTATCCAAATTCAGTGTGTGTAACTAGGGGAGTTCCTGTTTTTAAGTCCGATTCTGCTGCCATAACTAGAGAACTGGCAACTAAAGCACTAAGTATAATTTTTTTCAAATCTGTTTCCTTTTTAATCTTGGTTTTTTGTGTGAATATCCATTTGAGGATAAGGGATAGAGATACCTTTTTCATCAAATGTAAGCTTAACTTTCTCAAGCATATCAAAATAAACTTCCCAATAATCAGCAGTATTGACCCATGCACGAAAAACAAAGTTTACACTAGAATCTCCAAGTTCACTAACAGCAACAAATGGAGCGGGGTCAGCTAAAACTCTTTCATCAGCCTCCATAATCTCCATAAGTGTGTTTTTCGCAAGTTTTAAGTCATCATCATAGCCTATGCCAAAAACATGATCAACTCTTCTTTGAGTTTTATTTGAATAGTTTGTAATGTTTCCGCCAATGATAGCAGAGTTGGGAACTATAATCGTACGATTATCAAGAGGTGCGATGATAGTTGAGAAAAGATTTACATCTTCAACTGTACCGGTAGCTCCACCAGCCTCTACAAAATCACCAACTTTAAATGGGCGAAAGATAATGATTAAAACTGCTGCTCCAATATTTGCTAATGAGCCTTGAAGTGCTAAACCTATCGCAAGACCTGCTGCACCAAATACTGCGATGAAAGATGTAGTGTTTATGCCTAAAGCATTTAGAGATGCTAAAACAACCATCAACAGAAGAACAAAGTAGATTAAGCTTTCTGCAAATTCTATTAAAGTTTGATCTACTTTTGCTTTTTGCATCAAACTTTTACTGATAACAGTTAGTTTTTTAACTGCCCATTTACCCACAATAAAAATAACTACAGCTGCAATAATTTTTAAGCCATATTGACTAGCATATACTATAGCTAAATCTGTATATTTAGAGATGTCCATTCTCTCCCCTTTTACTTTTTTGGAATTATACCATATAAATGGGGTCAGGCGTTGAATAGCCACTTTTTAAGATAATTTAAAAAGTGGCTATTCAACGCCTGACCCCCATAAGATTAAAACTTATAGTTAGCCATAACTCTTATGTTTTGAACTTTTACATTTTCTCTTTTATATGGAAGTTCAGTGGCTCTTTGCTCTACATATTGAACTCTTAGTGTAAAATCATCAAATGTTTTTCCTGCACCGATTGCATAGGTTCTATCAAATTCCATGGCATGATGCTGGATTTTAAAACCATCCATCATAACAGCAAAAACTCGTTTGCCTATGTATGTTCCCATGCCAAAGTGATATGTTTTATAGTGTGCATGAAGTTTTAGAGCAGTTGTAAAATAGTCTTTGTCCGCGTTTTTACTGAAGTTGAGATTTTTATAACCCTCCAAATGAATAGCTTTAGTGATACTCGATAGTTTTATATGAATTCCTTCAACTTTTACTTTGTAATCAAGTGTGAAATCACTCTGATAAGTGTCAAAATCTTTAAAGTCTGTGTAGTATTGCGTAAAGTTTAGAGAGAGGCTTTTACTAAAATCATAAGTTGCACCGGCACCGTAAACTATACCGTGGGCAGTAGGGGCGATATTGTCATCTGCAATATTTATGTAGTTGATATTTATGTGCCAACTGTTGTTAAAGTTGTAGTTATATTTTAAAAAAACTTTATCTATTTCTAAATTTTGGGTTAAAGAGGGAGTTTTTATAGTGTATGAGAGAGCGTGTTCATAGATAAACTGATATTTGGAGTTATCTATAACTATATCTGCTCCACCTCCGTATCTGTATCCATAATCTTTCTGTTTTGAGTTTGTAAAGTTTAGTGATTCGTAGTATGCTTTTATATCCGTTTTTGGAGTGTTTGCAAAGAGTGTTGTGCCAAAAATGGCAATGAGTAGTAGTATTTTTTTCATAGTTATCCTAATTAGTATTTTTTTGTTTTAATTTTTAAGGTTATGAAAATATTGGAGGGGCATGTGAGTGGTTATCACTCTTCTTGGCGTGTGAAAGCAGAGTTTTGATTTGAATTTTTACTATGGTATGTGGAATTTGAATACAGAGTTGTGAAATATCAGATATGTCAGCACTAACCAGATGGTCACCAATTACACAAATTGGGCATGATGAACTTTCATGTTCACCAGTTATATGCTCAATTTCATGTATAGATGCAAAGGTCGTAACAATAATAAAAAGTATGGATATTAGTACTCTTAGTTTCATTGGTGGAATTTTAGCATAATAGTTTAGATACAATTTCACATGTCAAAAAAAAATAAAAAAAATACAAAGATAAACCAAAGAATAAGAAAATATTTTGATGATGATCCTTTTGATGTTGGGGTAGAGAGAGTAAGTGCTGAAACATTGAGTGAGATGTTCGCTACTCTTGGAATATATGATATAGAACATAGTAAAAATGTACTTTTAAAAGGTGCTAGAATGTTGTGGAGTGAGGCTGATAGTGGGTTTCGCCAAGATATTTTAAACTTTTTTGCAAGTGATGGAAAATTTTATAAATCAGACAAACCAAAAGAGAAAAATTTAGATAGAAGCCAGAAAATAGAAGCTATTTTACAAGAGTTAGGGGTAGACGGTGAAGAAGCAGCACTTTTGTTTGATGCTTTTATGGATGTTAGAAGTAAAAAGATTACTATAGGGAAGATGGAATCAAAGCTTCGTCACATACGCTTTGATTTGAAAAAAGAGGAGTGTGAGAGAGCTTTAGAAGGTAGTTTTGATATAGATGATTCTTTAGAGTTTAATGCTTCACTTAAGTATGAACTTTACGGATCTTCTTTTCATAAGATACTTACTCTAAATACAAAATCATATAGTTATGAGTATCTTGAAACTAGCCCAATAGATGAGATTGTTAGAGAAATTTCAGAGGATAAGATAAGTGCAGTTGCACAAAAGCAAAAGAGTATTGACGCTTTTGTAGCAGATATAAAAACTCCACATGCCTATCTTGATGAGAAACAAATTTTAAAAGCACTTCGCTCTTCCCCGCCTAAAACAACTCTAAAATATCCAGCTTTGAATGTTCATCTTTTAAAAGAGATAGTTGAGAGAAAGTTAGATGCTTTAGATGTAGAGTTACATGAAAAAGAGTTACTTCTTAAAGTTAATGAGAAGTTTATTTTGCCATATTCAGAGATTCAAGTGCCATATGTTTTAGAACTTCATATAGAACTTGATGGGTTTTTAGAAGAGATTTGGCTCTCTCGTGAGTTTAGTTTTGATGAGGTGCTTGACGGTGCAAAAAAAGAGCATGAAGAGCATTTTTTATCAGAGTTGGAACAACTTATAGAGGAGTGTGGTGGTTATGCTACTCTTCTTCACTTTACACCAGAGCAGTTACATCTTAAAGTTTATGAGTTTTTAGTAGAGTTGATGCCAAAATCTTTGATAATAACTCCAAAAATCGCAAGAAAAACAACTAGAATTTTCATATATAATATTCATGAACAACTTATAAAAAAACAGCGTCAGGAGCTTTTAGCTAGAACTATTAGAGATTTTAAAAATCTTTTTCCACTAGCAAGATCTATGAGAAGAAAACTAATTTTGCATATAGGTCCCACAAACAGTGGAAAAACTTATGAGGCTATGCAAAAACTCCAAGATGCAGATACTGGTTACTACCTTGCACCTCTTAGACTTTTGGCACTAGAGGGTTATGAGACACTAAAAGAGCAGGGTATAGATTCCTCACTTATAACAGGAGAAGAACAGCTTCTAAATGAGGATGCAACGCACATAAGTTCTACTATTGAGATGTTAAACTTTGAAGTTGATGTGGATGTTTGTGTTATAGATGAAGTTCAGATGATAGATGATAGAGATCGTGGTTGGGCATGGGCAAATGCTATTATAGGTGCACCTGCAAAAGAGGTAATTATGACAGGCTCACCAAACTCTAAAGAGGCTATTATTGCACTAGCAGAGTATTTGGGTGAAGAGTTAGAAATTGTTGAGTTTGAGAGGAAAAATCCTCTTACTCTTTTAGATGTTCCAACAGATGTTAAAGATGTTACAGAGGGTACGGCTATTATTGCTTTTAGCAGAAAAGATGTTTTAAGATTAAAGCAGAATTTTTCACGCTTTTTTAGTGTGAGTGTAGTCTATGGGAATCTCTCTCCTGAAGTTAGAAGAGAAGAAGCTAGACGCTTTCGTGCAAAAGAGACAGAGATTCTAATCGCCACAGATGCTATAGCTATGGGGATGAATCTGCCTATAAAAACTATACTTTTTTCCAAAGCAGAGAAGTTCGACGGAATTTCACAAAGAAATCTACACCCTTCAGAAGTAGCACAAATCTCAGGTCGTGCAGGTCGTTATGGTCTGCATGAAGAGGGTTTTGTCGGGGCTTTATCGTTGGATGTTTTAAGAATCGTTAAGAAGAATTTTTACAAAGAGGCGAGAGTTATAACTATGCCTTTTAAAGTAATGGCGAATCTCGAACATATAAAGTTAGTTGGAAATATTTTAGAAGAAAATTCTCTTAGTGAGATACTGAAGTTTTTTGTAGATAATATGAAATTTGATGGACCATTTCACGCTTCAAATTTGGATGATATGCTCGAAGCTGCAAGTATTGTAGATAGTTATGATTTGGATATAGCTACTAAGTATCACCTTGCTTGTGCACCCTTAACGCTTAAATCACCATATATTGTATCTGCTTATGAGAGTTATATTGTGGCACTACAAAAGAAGATACCAATCTCTTATAATCCTCCTGCACTTATCGGAAGTTTTGCTCAAACTACGGACGAACTGCTTCGTGCTGAAGATATGGTAAAAGAGATTTCACTATATTTGTGGCTTAGTTATCGTTTTAAAGATTACTTTTTAGATGAGCCAAAGGCGAGACAATACAGAGGTGTTTTAAATAAGTTTATAGAAGAATCTTTGCAGCAGAGTCATTTTGTAGCAAAGTGTAGAATATGCCAAGCTCCACTACCGATGAATTCAAAATACAGCATCTGCCAAGCATGCTTTAAAAAACACTATACTGGCAGAAAGAGCCGTAAAAAGCCTACATCGTTTCGGAAATAAGCGACATCATTTGAGAAAATACAGCTCCAATCTGGGCTTGAAGAGGCGGTTTCTCGTCATCACTGGCTTTTGCCAGTTTTTCTTCTAGTGAGTTTAGAAGTTTTTGTAGTTTTTCTAATCTTTTATCATTAGAACCGTTTTCATCTTCATCTTTATATAGCTTTTCAAGATTCAGCGAAGAGATACCTTTTTGTATCTCATCTACTTTTTCTAAATCTTCTTTTGTTTGTGGATTTATGGCTAAGTCTATCTGTGAAATAACACCTGCCATACCATTTTCATAAAGAAAAAAACCACTGCTTTTTATCTCTCCCAAAAGCTCATTGGAATTTGATTTCATACTAAACGGAGTTGTAGTGTTTCCTAAAAAGATTGCACCGATTCCTACTTCACCAAGAGCAATAAGTTCACTTTTATCATCATTTTTTTGCCAGATTTGAAGTTTGTCAAAGATAGCGTCATTTTCATCTATCCAGCCATTGTTATCATCATCATATTTGCTTAAATCTCCAAAGCCGTTACCACTTTTGGTACCAAAAAGTTCACTTCCATTGTCAATAGTGCCATTTTTGTTTTTATCAAGTGCTAAAAAAACACTATTTGCTCCTAGTTGAGAGATTTGGTCACTTTTGCCATCGCTGTCTATATCAAATGCAAAAGTTTTTGAGCTAAGAGACGGCATACCACCATCAAGAGAGAGAACAAGAGGGTCTGCTAGTTGAGCAGGAGTAAGTGAGGTTCTTGTGTGTTGGATAAAACTTCTTGAGAGATTTATCTCAAGGGCTAATTCTATCTCTTTCCCATCAGCTTCAACAAAAGCTTTTGTTTGAAAATTTAGTGCCTCTGCTTCAACATAGGTGTGACTAATCTCAACTCTGTCCCCAACTAGTTTGTGTGATTCGGCATTGATATTTTTTAAAACAGATTTAGCCAACTCTGTTGAGAGTTTGTTGTAAGAATCATCTTGCAGTGAGGTATCAGAAGCGATTTTTGTAACTTCTGACGCATCGTTTGTAAACTCTCTCTCACTACTTGAGACAGAAGTTTGTGTTGATTCCATTTGAAGGTTGAAGTATTGAGCATTCATTGCTACTGAGTAATTGCCCACTCTCATAATATCCTCCTTGATAATTATAGAGTAGAAATCGGCAAAAATTTGTTAACTTTTAAACTCATTTATTGTAGATTTAAGAGAAGAAGCAACTTGCACTAGTCTTTGCAAATCTTTTTCTATGCTTTGTGAACTTGTTCCGTTGGCAGTAGAGAGAGTTTCTACATCAACTATGTCATCTATCATCTCTTGGATACGCTTTGACATCTCTATACTATCTTCTCTTGATTCTTTTGCAACTCTATTTGATGTAGATATAGCAGTTGAAGTTGCATCTATTTTATCTTCAACTTCACTAGAAATATGTGATAAATTTTCTATATTTTTTGTATTATTATTCATTTTATCACTTACATCGTTGATAGATTGAACAATGGTGCTTATGCTCATATCTATTTCTGTTAAACTTTTTTGAGTTCTTTCAGCTAGTTTTCTCACTTCATCAGCAACAACTGCAAATCCTCGTCCATGTTCTCCGGCTCGTGCTGCTTCTATTGCGGCATTTAGTGCAAGAAGATTTGTCTGTTCCGCTACTTCTTTAATAACATTTAGAACATCTTTTACTTGGTCTGCATTATTTTTAAGTCCAGATAGCTCCTCAGAGAGTTCATTTTCTGTTTCAATAAAAGAGCTTACTTCTTGGCTTAATTGGTTGAGAGATTTTCTAGCAGTATTAAGTTCGCTATTTGCTTCTTCAACAGTCTCTTGAGTCTTTTCAGCGACCTCTATAGTTTGAACAAGAAGTTCTTTAACCTCTTCGCCTTTTTTGGTTGTTTTAGCGACTATCTCTTGTTCTTGTTGTGTACCTTTGCGAATTACACGACTTGCAAGTTCAATTTCTAAAGCGATTGATGAGTTTTGATCCCCTAGAGTTTTTACTTTATTTATAGTGGCTTGAATCATCTCTATAAAGTTATTTACCTCTTTTGCTGTATCTCCAAACTCATCTCTGTTTTTATGTTCTACTCGTTTTGTTAGATCTTTATCTCCACTTATAAGTTCAGAGATGCGATTTTTTAGAGTATTTAGTGGTGAAAAAATCTCTTTAGTAAAGAAGATAGATGCTCCGATAGCAAAAATAAAAGAGCCAATAATCAGTAAAATAAGAAGTGTATTTTTGGTTGTAGAAATATCATCATCAATTTTATCTAGTGATATTACTAAATCCATAGCACCAAGTGAGTCTCCAACTTTTGAGTTGTAGTGACAAGCCATACATTTCTTTTCGGCTATCATAGGTCGTATCATTCTTATAGTATGGTGAGAGTTTTCATCTTTTTCTATTATTTTTGTATCTTTATTTAGTAAAACTGCTTGTAAAAGTTCATCAGAAGTAAATTTTTCAGTAGGTGCATAAACTTCTATAACGGCTTTAGATTTCGCAATATTTAGTGAATCAATACCCTCTATACTTCTAGCTGATTTAAAGGCATCTTCAACAACAGCACTATCGCCCATCATCATACTTCCTGTCATTGTTTGGAAGATTGACTCACTAAGCATGTTAAGTGATTGCTTGGTTGTTTTGTTTGAGAGGTCATGTAGAGTAGATGATAAGTAGTATGTAATCCCAACAAGACCAAAAACACTTAATAGAATAACGGAAAAAATAACTTTTGATTTTACGGTTGTAAACATGATAATTCCTAAAATAAATTTAATAGTTGAATATTATAGTC
>JAGHAW010000256.1 GCA_021161305.1 Sulfurimonas sp. | reverse complement strand
CTTATATATATCTCATCACTTTGAAGATTAAAAACATCATTAACATTTAAAGTTTTCAAATCAACAACTCTACTATTTTTAGAGATTTGTGCAAAGCCACTTTTAGTTTTAAATTTTGGATTGCTAGATTCTATCATTTTTTTAATATTTAAAAGTTGATTTTGCTTAAGAGTAGTAACACTATCTATGGCGTGTGGAAATCTCATATTAATATGTTCAAGATATTTAGAAAAGTTTTGCAGTTTAAAAGATATCGTCTGAGAAAAGACCTCTTTTAGCTGTTTAATCTCCTCATTTTTGACAATCAATTTTTTCTCTATAGAGTGTTGAGCATAGGAATTTTTCAGATGAATAAGTTCTTGTTTTTTTGCAAATATTTTTTGAGAAAACAGTTGGTATAACTGTGTTTGAAGTGAATCTATATACTGGTAAAGTTCATTAGTATCTGGCAAAATCATCTGCATGGCAGCACTCGGAGTCGGTGCTCTTAAATCTGCAACAAAATCACTAATCACCCAATCTATCTCATGTCCAACAGCCGATATTATAGGGGTAGTAGCCCTAAAAATAGCATCTGCAACTATCTCTTCATTGAATGCCCATAAATCTTCTATACTTCCACCACCACGACCAATAACTATGATGTCATAATCTTTTATATCACTAACTATAATAGCGTTTGATATGGCATATGCAGCACTATCTCCTTGAGTTAAAACATCATAAACATCAATCTCTAAAAGTCTATATCTGCTCTTTGCAACTCTCAACATATCCTGCAAGGCTGCTGAAGTTCCTGAAGTGATTAAGGCAATTTTTTTTGGAAATTTTGGAAGTTGCTTTTTTATCTCTTGATTAAAATAGCCTTGTGAAGAGAGTTTTTGTTTTAGCTGTTCATAAGCCAAAGCCAATGCACCATGACCAGCTGGTTCAATACTAAAACAGTTGATTTGGTACTCACCTCTTGGTTTATAAAGAGTAATAGCACCATCTAAAATAACTTTGAGACCCTCTTTTAGTTGAAACTTTAATTTTGAAGCATTACCTCTAAACATCACAGCCCTGAGAGTTGAAGAAGAATCTTTTAGTGTAAAGTAAATATGTCCGCTATTATGAAAAGTAATGCGAGAAAGCTCTCCCTCAACAAGTACACGATTAAAACTTGTCTCTAAGAGAGTCTTTATCTGCTCATTTAGAGCTGAGACGCTAAGTGTGTACATTGTTTGGTTTCCTTTATTTTTTGTATAAAATTATTTTCTTCAAACTTTAAAGAGAGATCAAAAAACACTACATTTAAATGAAGTTTATCTTTTATGTAGCTATATTTCTCAAACTCAATATTCTCTCCTTTTGGATAGATAAGATATAGTTGTGAGCAGTTTTTATACTTAGTTCCATAAGCATAGAGTTGATACATATCACTTTGTGAAATATCTTTTTCCTCTTTTATGACTTTGTACTTTGTATCTGCTATTATTTCATTTGAAGTATCTTTGTCTATAACTATATCTGGTTTTAGTGCGAACTTACGAGGATGTTCTACCAAGTATTTACCTCTATCTTGTAGTTCTACATGTAAATTATTCTTTTTTAAATATGTACCAACATAACTCTCAAAAAGCAGATTCATATCAAACAAAAGGGCAAAAGCTATCTCACTGCCTTTATATGGAGAAAAAGAGTTTTCAAGTAAAAAAGTTTTAGACCAAACCAAGACTTGTTCATAATCTTTCATCTGCCTATCCAAGCAAATATTTGCAAAATCAGTTTTTACATCTTTACTTTGTGAAACATCATCAAAGATAAACAAAAACTCTCTTATCCTTTGCTGGTTTTGATTTAGTTTTGATTTTTTATATAGAAAATTTAGTGTAGTTTTTATGAGTCTATTTTCAGCCCTATCACTACTAAACTCTTCGTACTCTACAAAAAATCGCTCTTTATGGATATAATTTTGTTTTATCTGCTCACTAAGTTTTAGTTTGCCTTTTAAAAACTTAAGATTTTCCTGTTTTTTAACATAATCACTTTTTATCCCTCTCTTGATAAGCCAAGAAAGTTCATCTAAAAACATAGTTATAAACATCTCCAACAAAGGTAGTTTAGATGATTTCAAGTTTGCCATATTTATATGCTTAAATGGAGATTTTTTAAGAGTTTTTAACATTCTAAGCAGTATCTTTTTAGACTCATCTATCTCTACATGTAGAATCTTTGGCAATATCTCAATAGTAGTCCCATCTTTAGTTTGAATAACTCCCACAAAGTTTTGAGCTTGAAGGATTTTACCATAACCTTTTTTACTTATAATTTTTAGATATGGGGTAGTCTCATTTTCAAGAATAAACTTTTCTAACTCTAAAAAACTTTTTTCTTCCATGTAGTGAGCTTTCTCATTACTTTGATTTATATCTTTTGTTTGAAGAAATTCGTACTCTTTTAGGATTATTGGCATATCTATTCATAAATCTTTGTATAAGACTCTTTAGAAAAACTATCTCTAACCTCATAAGAAAACTTATCATCCTCTATATAATCATCATCAATCTTCTCATTAAAAATAGATTTGTAATTTTGCTTATTTTTTTCAATAAATCCATCATTCAAGACGAGGAGTATCTTCTCCCAATCATCATAAAAATACTCTTGTAAAAGTGGAATGATTTTGTTTTTAAATATAGAGTTTAAATCATCTATACTTGACTCTACATGTAGAGATAAAAAGTAAGCATGACCTATGGTGTGGTCTCTATCGTAAAGATATTCAATTCGTTCATTTATCTTCAAAAGAAGTTTTGCTATATCAATTCCTACAACTAAACCAACTTTTTCATTTAAAACTTCATAATCAGGCATCATCTCCACAAAATCAAATCTTCTTCTAAGTGCTGTATCCATCAAAGCGATACTTCTATCTGCTGTATTCATAGTTCCTATAATATAAAGATTTTTAGGAACTCCAAATTCATCATTAGAGTAAGGCAAACGAAGTTTTATCTCATCATCAGCACCTATCCGTTTAGATGGTTCTATAAGAGTTATAAGTTCGCCGAAGATTTTTGATATGTTTCCTCTGTTAATTTCGTCTATAATAATTATATGATTCTGTTTATTGTCAATTAATAATTTTTTATTATCTAAAAAATATTGTCCTAAATCTCTAAATATATTTGGATAGCCATTTATAATAAATTTTTCTGCTGATGTACTCATATAATCAATAGCACTTTTG
>JAGHAW010000176.1 GCA_021161305.1 Sulfurimonas sp. | reverse complement strand
GGATGTAACAGATTATATAAAAATTAAGAACTATTATAGGGATAATAAATATGAACAGTGCTTAGAACTTGTCGATGAAGTGATGCAGAATCATCCAAACTCACTTTTTAAGGGAGAATTGCTCTATTATAAGATGAAAGTATATATGAAACTTAAAGATTATGATAATGTAATAGATGTGGCAAAAATATATTTACAAGAGTACTCATCAGATGAAAATATAGCAGAAGTCTTAGCTCTTGATGCAAAATCTTACTCTATGATTGGCTTAAGTATTGATGCAGATTATTTTTTCGATAGGCTATTTAGTGAACATCAAGATTCTGTTTTTGCAGAGTGGGGCTATATATATAAGGGTGAAATGCTAGAGGCTTCCGGAGCTTCATCAAAGGCACTTGTTTTTTATAAAAAAGCACTTAATGAAACCGATGATATAGATGTTGGAGCAACTGCAGCATATAGATTAGCCAAATACAATATATCTTACTCAAAACCAAAAGAGGCTTCTAAATATATTATGAAAATAATAAAAGCTAAACCTAGTTTTTTTATTGAGGATTTTTTGACCTCAATGGATATGCTTTATACTTTTGGAGACGAGGGTGATTATATCAGTGCGGCAGCAATAGCTAAAGCGATTTTAGATGAGATAGATATGAACCATGATGAGTATGAAAATTTGCTCAAAGATAGAGCATTGTGGTTGTCAAAAACAGATAAAAAACAAGAGGCATTGTTAGTTTTAAATGAGTATATTAAAAAATATAGATACGGTATCTTTGAAGAGGAGATAAAAGTTGTAAAAGATTCTTTGTTTTTTGATGTTAGTGATGCAAACTTATCAACTAAATTAGATGAATATAGTATGTTAATGGTAAATTATCAGGATGATTCTATAGGTAATCGTGCAATTTATGAAAAGGCAAAATTACTTTTGCAAAATAAAATGTATAGTGATGTTTTGGGACTTAAAGATTCTATTTTAGAGTTAGATAAGACTATCTATCCTGATACGCAGAGTATTATAAAAGAGTCTGCTATTGGTGTAATGAAAGGTGCTTTAAAAGTTAGAGAGTGTCAAGAAGTTCTAAACATATCATCTGAGTACAACATCACACTCTCAAGTGAGTGGGATAGTGGTATCTATGAGTGCTCAATGAAGGGTGCTAATTTCTCTCTTGCAAAAAAAATAGCTACACAATATTTGAAATCTAAAGACTTAGATGAAAGAAAAAAATGGTTATATAGATATATAAAAGTAGATTTTGCTACGGGTAATTATAGTGAAGTAGTTGAAGCCTCAAAAGAACTTATATTACTTATAGAAGATGATAAAAACTCAAAATATTTGGATATTTATAGAACTATTTTTGATACATATCAGCGTTTGGAAAAAAACAGTGAGATGATAGATTCCATAGTTAAGGTGCAAAAAATATATACAACTGATTATAAAGATATAGAGAGATATATCGCTGTAATGACTATAGGTAGTGAGACCAAAGATGATAACCTAGTTATTAAGTATGGTAGTGAAGTTGTGAAGATACAAAACTCTTCATCATCATATGCCCAGAGTCCATTTGTTGAGTTTACTCTCTACCAGTCATATATAAATATAGAAGATGTTAATAGTGCGTTGGAGATAATAAAATCACTTGATAGTGTTGAGTTAAGTCCGGCTCAAAGAGCAAGACAAAAATATCTCTTAGGAACTACCTACTCTAAGCTGTGGAGAGAAGAAGAAGCTCAAAAATCTTATAAAGAAGCTATGGATGCTGATGCTGATTCTGCATGGGCAAAACTGGCAAAAGATGCTAAAAATATTTAACTTTTGATTTGATATAGTAAAAAAGTGATACAATATATAAAATAAGTTAAAGGGTCTAGTATGTGTCGTATTTTCGTCTTTATGTTTATAGTTATGTCCTCCCTCATGGCTTTTGAAAGTACAAATATTCAGTTGCTTTATTCCAATGGTTTTGACGGTGATGCTTTTATATATGATGTTGAAGATGGTAAAAAAACAACTATAACTTTTGAACATTATCGTACATTTTCACTCGGTGATATCTATATGTTTGTTGATATCATGGATGGGGAGAAATTTGATGGTACAAAACATGATCTTTATACAGAAATATCTCCACGGTTTTCATTTTCTAAATTGTCAGGTAGTGATTTCTCTTTTGGTATGATTCAAGATATATATATCGCGACACAGATTAATGCAGGTAGTGATTACACAGCATATCTTGGAGGTTTTGGAGCAGATATAAGTGTTCCCGGTTTTAACTTTGTAAATCTGAATATCTACTATAAGAGTGATAATATAGCCAAAAATAACACATATCAAATTACCCCAGTTTATCAAAGTAAAGCATTTTACGGTATGCACTTTGAAGGGTTTGCCGATATTACCGAACGAGATATTAACACACAAAACCAACTGCTTTTTAATTTAAACAAAATTTTTTCTACAAAAGAGCAGATTTTTATAGGTGCCGAATGGATTTATTACAGCTATGACTACGATTCAAGTAGTTCTAAAACCAATGTATTACAAGCAATGCTTAAATATCAATTTTAGGAGATAGTATGAAATTTTTTAGTTTGAAACTGATTTTAATTATAGCGATTCTTCTCTCTTCATCACTTTTTGCAAAAGAGAGAGAGCAAAAGATTCGTTTAACAGGTAAAGTTAAAGCTGATATCTCTAAGAGAGTTACGGTTAAAGAGATAGAGAGTGGATTGACTTTTATAGAAGAAAAGGTTTACAATCCTTATGAAGAACGCAGTGATCTCTATGGTGGTGTTTCGTTGAAGTCATTTATAAAAAAGTATGCTACTGATAGTGTTGTGGCTGTAAGGTTTATAGCGATGGATGATTATGAGACTACCGTTACAAAAGCGGAGTGGAATTCTATGCGTATTATTCTTTCAACACGCATGAACAGAGAGTATATGTCGATTAAATCAAAAGGACCTTTGCGTATAGTTTTTCCTGATTACGACCCTAAGAAGAAAGAGTATCAGGTTAATATGCCTTCATGGATATGGATGATAAAAAAGATAGAGTTTAGGTAGAGGGCAATGATTAGTAAAAAGTGGCTTTTATTACTACTACCGGTTATTATAGGGGGTATGCTTTTATCGTACTATCGTTATAGTAATTTACCAGTGCATATTGCTGAATCAGAATCTACTGTGATGCAGACTGATGCTATTGGTTTTACATATAAAGTCTTAACTCTCTTGCAAAAAAGTTACATTACATTAACTCAGGCTATTGCTCATCAAAATGAAGATAAACTATATGATGCAGTTGACTATGTGGAAGCAGCAGAGGGCTTTTTAAATACTAAATATTTAAAGAATGATGCCCTTATAAAAAAAATCCGCCCACTGATTGAAAAATCATATAAAACTGTTGAATCTTCTGGACTCTCAATAACACAGGAGCAGTTAGATGAAATCTGTGATGATTATGCCTCTATAAAAATAGAAATTGAACAAGTTGTTAAAGAACTTAGACTGAATGTTCAAAAAGAGTATATAGAATTTCAGGAAAATGAGTATAAATTAAATATTCTTTATGAGCTTATTATTTTGTCAATATCTCTGATGCTATTTGCTTTTATATGGATGCTGATTAAACAGCGACAACTAAATAGACTTGTCCTTTCACACAAAGAGGAACTTACACATTTAGCCTATTATGATTCTCTAACAAAGATTCCAAACAGAAAAAGTATTGAAAATATTATTTCCGAGAATATAGAGCGTTTTAAACGAAATGGCACAGAGTTCTATGTAGCAATGATTGATTTGGATAACTTTAAAAATATTAATGATATCTATGGACATGATGTTGGTGATTTGGTACTTATAGAGTCTGTAAAGCGTATTAAAAGTTGTATTCGTACACTTGATACGCTGGGTCGTTTTGGCGGTGATGAGTTTATCATTATACTTGAAGATAAGAAGAATCTTTTAGAGCTTACTACAATTTTAAATCGCATTAATGATAGCTTTAAAAAACCTATGAAAATTAATAATGTGGTCTATTATACTACTGTAAGTATAGGTGTTGTTAATTATCCAAATGATGCAAATAGTGTTTGGGAACTAATCAAACATGCTGATATAGCAATGTATCATTCCAAAAGTCAAGGAAAAGCCCAATATAATTTTTTTGAAAGTAGATTAGGTACTATGATGCAACGACAGCATGAGATGGAACCTCAGATTCAAAAAGCTTTACAAGAAGAAGAATTTGAACTTTATTATCAATCTCAGATAGATATTGCTAGCAATCGTATTTTATCGGCAGAGGCACTGGTTCGATGGCGACATCCAGAACGAGGTCTTATATTTCCAGGAGATTTTATTGATATAATTGAAAATGGATACTTGACTAAAGAGTTTGGAGAGTGGGTAATCAGCGAGGCTTCAAAACAACAAAAAATTTGGCTAGAGAGAGGTATAAAACTATCTATCTCTGTAAATCTGTCAGTTAAGCATATTATGGAACCTAATTTTTATGATGATATGTTGGCATTGGTATTAAAGCTAAATATTGATTTAAAATATTTTCATTTTGAGATAACCGAGTATGAACTTTTAAGTCATCGAGAGAGAAGCGCTAAAGTACTAAATGATTTAGCCAAAGAGGGATTTAGTTTCCATCTTGATGATTTTGGTACAGGTTATTCATCTATTACTTATCTCAATCAACTTGATATTGCGACAGTTAAAATTGATAAAAGTTTTATAGATAAAATAGTCTCCAAGTCAGATAAATATCCTTTTGTTGATGCTATTGTAGATATGGCAAAAGCATTGGGTATAAGAGTTATAGCTGAAGGTGTTGAAACAGAGGTACAGTATGAATATCTCAAAGAGATTCACTGTGAAACGATTCAGGGATACTACTACTCTAAACCTTTAGCAGTTGATGATTTTGAACGCTACTTTAAAGAACAGAGAGATATTTAGATAAAATTATATTTTCTAGTTTTTCCAGAGGTGCATGAGTAATATTTTTAAACTGAGTACGGTTAAAAGTCTGCTGTCTTTTTGCTAGTTGTGCTGTGTGAGTTGAGATGTTTTGAATCATCTGTTCTTTAGTGACTTTACTATCCAAAAACTCTAAGACTTCTACGATTCCTATGGAGTTCATGGCATGTGCAGAGCGTTTGTATTTTTGTTCTAAGTAACAAACTTCATCAATCAGACCTAATTCTAACATTTTGGAAGTTCTTTTTGAGATTCTTTCTCTTAACACCGCTCTATCTACATCTATATTGTAAATATCAAGATTCTCAATGATTGGTTTTTGGGGACGAAGTTTGAACCACTCCGTTGGTGTAAGGTTGGAAGCTCTATATATGAGAAGAGCTTTTTGGATTCTATACTTGTCATTTGGAGAGATGTTTTTCATATACTCAGAATCTAGATTATATAAAGAATCGTAAGCTGTTTGTAACTCTTTTAGTTCTGCTTCTACATGCTCTGAAATCTCATCTGTTATCTTTGGCAACTCTGATAAACCCTGTATCAAAGATTTTAGATAAAAAGATGTACCACCTACAATAATAAGATTCTTACCCTCTTTTTGGCATTTGCAGAGAACTTCTTTATAGAGATTTATAAAAATATCAACACTAAAGTATTCATCTGGATTTAGAACATTAATCCCAAAATGTTTAACACTTTTTAGTTCATCTTTGGATGGCTTAGCAGAGACAATATCTATCTCTTTATAGATACTAAGCGAATCTATTGATAAAATATAAGCATCAATTTTCAGAGCAATTTTTATAGCTAAATCACTCTTTCCTGATGCTGTTGGACCAATGATAGCTAGTTGTTTTATCTCTTTAATCATGGTGAAATTATATCATTTTAAATGAACTTTAGATAAAATGGCTTTCAATTATAGACTAAGGTGACTTTTTGCAAAAATATATAAATAAACTAAAAGATTTTAATGAACTTGTGATGTTTGAACACTCTGTGTTTTCTCTCCCTTTTATCTTTATAGCTATGATTGTTGCTGCTGATGGGTGGTTTGGTTGGTGGTTGTTGTTTATGGGGATTTTAGCAGCTCTAAGTGCTAGAAATTTTGCCATGGGGGTTAATAGATATGCCGATAGAGATATAGACGCAAAGAATCCTAGAACAGCTTCTAGACCAAACGCTGATGGTAGGTTAGATGCAGTCACTATTTTGCTTTTTATTATTGTTAATGCTTTGCTTTTTATAGCGGTTGCATATATGATTAACCCTTTGGCACTCTACTTAAGTCTTCCTATTTTACTTGTACTTGGTAGTTACTCCTACTTTAAGAGATTCTCTCATATGGCACATGTTGTGTTAGGCGTCTCTTTAGGTCTTGCTCCTATAGCTGGAGTGGTTGCAGTTCAAGCGAGTATTCCGGCGTGGTCTGTCATACTTAGTTTGGGTGTGATTTTTTGGGTGGCTGGATTTGATTTGCTCTATTCGCTCCAAGATATGGAATTTGATAAAGAGAACAATCTCTACTCAATTCCTTCTCACTACGGGGCAGACGCTACGCTATTTATATCTTCACTCTTCCATATGCTAAGTGTAATTTTTTGGGCTCTGTTTGCTTGGGTTGCAGGACTTGGAATACTTGCATATGTTGCTGTGATAGTAGCTGCTCTTATGCTTAGTTATGAACATCACTTAGTTAGAAAAGATTTTAGTAAAATTGATATAGCATTTTTCACTATTAATGGTTATCTTGGCTTTGTCTTTTTTATTTTGATTGTTGTAGATAGGATTTTTGCATGAGTATTCGTTTAGTTCCAGCACCGATTAGTTTGGTTTTTAGTGAAGTTGATGTTGATAAAGATAGTTTTAAAAGAGAGTATCATCAACTAAGTGAATCAGATGATAATCCCATAAATCAATGGCTGAAACTAGCTAAAGCCAGAGGTGAAACTTCTGAGACTGACCCAGTAGTACTAAATCTATTAGTAGAACTTCACAACAAGATAGATGCTTTGGAGAGATTCTTAAAAAATGAAGAACCCCAAAGAATTTCACTGACTGTGGAGGCTACTATTGATTCCATAGGGTTTGAGTATTTTAATCTTAGTGATGAGATTTTACAAGAGGGCAGAGAGTATTATGGTCGAGTTGAGATGCCTGTTCATCCAAAAAGAGATGTACCGGTTTTTTTTAAAGCCGAGAGTAAAACATTGGCAAAAATCATAAAGATTCATGATAGAGATGAAAAAGAGTGGGGTGCTTATTTGACTGCAAGAGAGAGAGTGCTGATTCGTGAAGCAAAAGAGAATAGAGAATGAATTTAGAGCAATTTAGTATAGAGTATATTGTTATAGCAATGGCAGTTATGATTCTCTATCTTATATATTATGTTTTTTCAAAAGATTCACAATATCATAAAAATATCCACTCTGTGGCTAGTGTGGTAGAGGATTTAAACAGAGAGTTATATTATCTGAAAAAGAAGCTTCAAGACACTCAAGATGGAATGAAAAATAGTTCGACTCACATGAGTGATGAAGAGATTTATCAAGAAATAGAGAGAAGTGTTTATGATATGGTTCAGCCACTCTCTGTTGGTTTAAAGAGAATGCAAGAGAGCCTTCAGACGATAGATTCTCAGATAGATTCAAGAATCTCCTCTTTAGAAACAGGTGTAAAGCAGATTTCTATTCCATCCTCTATACATGGCAATGATGATGAAAAAATTATTTCACTTTTTAAGCAGGGTGTTACACTTGACACTATCTCAAAAGAGTTACACATCTCAAAACCTGAAGTTGAATTTGTTTTAAAAATCAACAAAATTAAGTAGGTTTCAAATAGTGGCAGATAGAAAACTCTTTACGCTGGTGTCTGTTTTGATAGGTATTAGTATAATTCTTACATACTCTCTATCTGCATATACAACTCTGCTTTTTGGAGTAAGTGAGTTTCATTTTGCACTTAGACAATCTATTTTTGGAATCTTTAGTATTTTCATTATTTGGTTACTATCTCAGTTAGATCCTGATAAGTGGCTAAAACCTATAGGATTTACTCTCTTTTTAGGTTCTATGATTTTAATGATTGCTATGCCATTTTTACCAGAGTTTTTGGTTTCTGCCGTTGGTGGAGCAAAAAGATGGATAAAAGTTTTTGGTTTTTCTTTGGCTCCGGTTGAGTTTTTTAAGATAGGTTTTGTCTATTTTTTAGCTTGGAGTTTTTCAAGAAAACTAGGTCACCATAATGGTATGGGACTTAAGGAGGAATTTTTAAGATTTGCTCCTTACGGGGTTGTTTTTATTGGTGCAATGTTTATTATTGCTTTTGTACAAAATGATTTGGGGCAGGTGGTTGTACTTGGTTTAACACTTCTTTTTATGCTTATGTTTGCCGGAAGCAGTTTTAGGTTTTTCCTCTCTATTCTTTTGGTATCACTCTCATTTTTTATCTTTTTTATCTTTATGGCAGAACATAGAATAACTCGTATAAAATCTTGGTGGGCACTTGCTCAGAACAGTGTCTTAGAGCTTTTTCCGGATTCAATAGCCGAGCAGTTAAGAGTTCCTACAGAGGTTGAGCCATACCAGATAGGACACTCACTAAATGCTATCCATAATGGTGGACTTTTTGGAACAGGTATAGGTTGTGGAACTTTTAAACTTGGATTCTTAAGTGAGGTACATACTGACTTTGTTTTAGCAGGATTGGCAGAGGAGTTTGGTTTTGTAGGGGTTCTTTTTGTTGTATTTATATTTATGTGGATGTTGCAGAGAATTTTCAAAGTGGCGAATCGTTCGAGGGATACAAGTATCTACCTTTTTAGTTTAGGTATTGGGCTTCTTCTGGCTTTTGCATTTTTAGTGAATGCTTATGGAATCAGTGGAATTACTCCTATCAAAGGTATCTCTGTTCCATTTTTAAGTTATGGTGGTTCGGCGATGCTAGGGGCTGCCTTTGGTATAGGTATGGTCTTGATGGCTTCAAAAAAAGCGAAAATGGATTAAGGGAACTTTGAAATGAGATTATGCATAACAGGTGGTGGAACCGGTGGTCATTTGATGATAGCAGAGGCTTTAGTTGAAGCTGCTGTTTGTGATGGTCATGAAGTGATTTTTATAGGTTCAACAAGTGGACAAGATAGAAAGTATTTTGGGGAGCATAGTGCATTTTCTCATGTCTATTTTTTAGAAACTACAGGTGTTGTAAATCAAAAAGGTCTAGATAAATTAAAAGCACTTTTGAGAGTTTTGGTAGCATTTTTTCGTGCAAGGTTGATTTTAAAACGCCATAAAATCAAAGCAACTTACAGTGTAGGTGGATTTTCTGCTGCTCCTGCATCCCTAGCAACTCTTAGCCGTTTTATACCACTTTTTATACATGAACAAAATGCAGTTGAGGGAAGATTGAATTCACTTTTAAAGTCATATGCCAAAGGCTTTATCTCTGCCTACGATAAAAACTCACCTATAAAAGGTTATCCCGTTAAAGATGTTTTTTATAAGAGTGCAAGAGTTAGACAAAAGTTAGAAACTATTATATTTTTAGGTGGTTCTCATGGTGCAAAAGCTATAAATGATTTGGCTTTGAGTGTAGCACGAAAGTTGCAAAAAAGAGGGATTAAAATTATTCATCAAGCTGGTGAGAATGATTATGATAGAGTAAAAAAAGAGTATGAAAAACTAGGTGTTGAGGTTGAACTATATGGTTTTACAAAGGAGTTGGAAGTTTTGATTCCACGAGCTGATTTGGCAGTAAGTAGAGCAGGGGCTAGTACACTTTGGGAACTGACAACAAATGGCTGTCCAGCTTTTTATATTCCATATCCATATGCTGCAGGTGACCATCAGTTTTTTAATGCAAAGTTTATAGTAGATAATGAGCTTGGTTGGTGTGAGAGAGAGGGTGAGGGTTTAAAAACAAAACTCTTGTCGGCATTAAAAGAGAATCTAACAGATAAAAGCGAGAGATTAATGAAATATTCTCAAAAAGATGTGGCTAAAAAGATGATAAGAGATGTTGTGGAGAGTCTGAAATGATAAGAGAATTAGCTCAAACTATAGTAGATTTGATTTTTGATTGGGGATATTTAGGGATATTTTTACTGATGGCTATTGAAAGTTCATTTATACCTTTTCCAAGTGAAATAGTGCTTATACCTGCTGGATATTTGGCTTCAAAAGGAGATATGAATTTAGGGATGATTATGGCGAGTGCTTTGGGTGGTTCACTTGTCGGTGCATTTATAAACTACTTTTTAGCACTGACGCTTGGTCGTAAAATACTTCAAAGATATGGGAAATATTTTTTTATAAAAGAGAATGCTTTAGATAAAATGGATGATTTTTTTGTTCGTCATGGGCATATTTCAACTTTTACAGGAAGACTTATTCCCGGTATTCGTCAACTCATCTCGATTCCCGCCGGACTTGCACGGATGAATTTAGTGCAATTCTCACTATATACCTCTTTGGGTGCCGGTGTATGGGCTCTTATACTTACAATGCTCGGGTATTTTATAGGTGAGAATCAAGAGCTTATCGACACTTATTTAAAAGAGATAACTATCATTG
>JAGHAW010000071.1 GCA_021161305.1 Sulfurimonas sp. | reverse complement strand
GTTGTAAAAGCTCTTATGAGTGAGATAGAAGATCATGAGATACTCTCTATCTCTATCACACGCAGTGGAGCATTTCCTGAACGAATCGCAGATGTCGGAATCTTAACTGACCTCTCTGTTCATGATAGTGACCTTATCAGATTTATAACTAAGAAAAACATCATTAGAAGTGCTGTCTTTAAGTCACAAAAAATCCACAAAACACATGAAGACAACGCCATCTTGGCATTTAAACTAGAGGGTCATATTGTTGGAGATATAACTACAAACTGGCTAACTCCGTACCGAAAAAGAACAATAGCCGTAGCATGTAGAGTAGATGCTGAGAGTAAGATAAAATACTTTGAAGCTGATTTAATCTCACAAACTCTAAAAGAGAGAGTAAATATCAACGCAAACTCTCACATCACAAGAAACTGTTTTATCCAAAGATGTGACGCTCTAAATGATGAACTTGAAGCTTTTATACACTACTTAAAAACTAATGAGAGAGGTTCACTTGCTACAGTTAAAGATAGTATTATAACACTGGAGATTGCAAATGATTCATAGTTCAGTAGTTATAGAAGATGGTGCAAAAATAGCAGATGATGTAACGATAGGTCCATTTTGTTATATAGGCAAAAATGTAAAACTGTCTAAAGGTTGTCAGTTAGAATCAAATGTGATTCTAAAAGGTAAACTGAGCATTGATGAAAATGTAAGAATCTTCAGTTTCACAACTATAGGACATGAAAATTCAAATATCAAGATAGGAAAAAATACACATATACGAGAGTTTGCTCAAATAGGTTCTCAAGATGATGAAAACGAAAAATCTAAAAAGATAGTTATAGGCAGTAATAACTTTCTAATGGGATATGTTCAGATACTTAGTGGCGTTGAAACAGGTGACCACTGTATCTTTACAAATGCTGTTAGACTCTATGAAAATGTCAAGTGTGAGGAGAAAGTAATAATCGGCGGACTTAGCACTATTGAAGCTAACAATACTCTAGGAACCGGTGTTATGGTTGGCGGAGCCTCTTATGTAAATCATGATATGCCTCCTTTTACTTTAGTTGAGGGAAACAAGGCAAGCGTAAAAGGCTTAAATGTAATCGGACTTAGAAGAAGACTGGAAAATAAAGATGACATAGAAGAGATAAAAGCCATCTTTAAAAGAGTTTTGGGAAATAGTGTTGATAAAGAGTTAGCCAGAGAGATAGCTAAAACTCATGAGAATGAATATGTAAAAAAGTTTACTGCTTTTGTAGCTAATAGTAATATGTAATACCAATCCCCATTAATAATCAAAACTTCAAATAAAAGATAAGCTATTAGCTTCAAATCTATCTAACGAAGTCAGATGATGGCTTATCTTTTACCCGTAGGGCAAGTATATTGCATCATATTGCTTCGTTGAAAATCCTTGAAGCTATTGATAGCTCCTGCGAACTTTCGCCTTACACTATGACACAATATACTTGTTTAAAACTTTGATTATTAATGGGGATTGGTATAACTTTATATCTTATTTAGATGAGCCAAAAACTCATCTGCCTCAACAAAACCTACAATAGTTTTAGACTTCATAACCCTTCCCTCTTCATCAAAAAAGATGATAACAGGAGGACCAAAAACTCCATATTTTTTACTTAAATCTTTTTGCTCTTGCTCATTTGCTGTTAAGTCTGCTTGAATTAAAACAAACTCTGAAAGTTTAGCTTTTACATTGGTATCTGCAAAAGTAACTTTTTCAAGTTCTTTGCAAGAGGTACACCAATCAGCATAAAAATCCAATATTATTTTTTTACCACTATTTTTTACTCTCAGTTCATCTAACTCTTTTAAAGTTGTAACTTTACTGAATTTAAGATGAGAAGTTTCTCGTTTAATCATGGAATCTACTGCTTGTGGCTTTAAAAATTCCAAAGGTCTAGACATACTTGTTGAACCCCCAAGTACACCAACTAGAAGAGCAAAAGAGTAGATAAAAAGCACAACAGCAATACTCTTTTTAAAGATATGTACACCTCTTTCAAAAACACCCAAATAAACTGCAAAACCGATACCTAAAATAGCGTAAAAAAGCATAGTTATATATGTATCTACAACTCGTTCTAACATCCAAATAGCAACGCCTAACATCATCACACCAAATGTAGCTGAAACCATAGTCATCCACATACCTGGTTTTGGCATAAACTTACCGGCACTTACTCCTACTGCAATAAGAGGAAGCCCCATACCTATACTCATAGTAAAAAGTGCCATTCCCCCTAAAACTGCGTCACCTGTCTGACCTATGTAAACCAAAGCACCGGCAAGTGGAGCTGCAACACAAGGTCCAACAATAAGAGCCGACAAAAAGCCCATAATAGCCACACCGATATATCCACTACGACTGGAATTTGAACTAACTTTAGTTACCAAGGAATCTGGCAGTTTCAACTCATAAAAACCAAACATACTAAAAGCAAGTGCCACAAAAACAGCAGAAAAAGAGTAGATAACCCAAGGAGTTTGAAGAGCTGCTTGAAGATTCGCTCCAAAAAGACCTGCCAAAATTCCTGCTATGGTATAAGCAACTGCCATAGCTAAAACATATACTATAGAGAGCATAAAAGCTTTTCTTGTTGTTATACCCTTACCTTGAGAAATAATCACACCAGAGATAATAGGAATCATAGGAAACACACATGGAGTAAGTGAGAGTAGAAGACCAAAGCCAAAAAATGTAAGAAGAATGATAATAATGTTACTGTTTTTCATAGTGTCGGCAATAGCATCACTCTCAGAGAATTCATCTCTATTTACTTCTATAGTTTTTGAGATACTTTTTATCTCTGGTTCAATTTCATCTAAAGAGAGTGAAAGTTTTGAGGTATCTATATCAAACTTGTAACTTTTTGTAATTGGCTCATAACACAATCCTTGCTTGGAGCAACCTTGATATGATAACTCAAATACAATTTCTTTACTTCCTGAAACTCCCATACCTTTTTTTAAATTAACTAGAAAACTTGGCGATTCCAAATAAACCATATCACCATGATAATCAACTGACTTTGGTAATTTAATATCTTTAACACTTAGACTAGAACCATCTTTAAGCTCTAACTTCAAGCTATCTACATATATGTATATATCCTTAGCTATTACAACTCTTGCTTCTATCTGCATAGTGTCATTAACTATAACTTCTGGACTAAATGCCTCATCTGGCATCAAAAATTTAGGTGACGCACTAAATAAAACAGTAGATGTCAATATAAATAGTATAAGTTTTTTCATGAATCTCTTTCAAATAAAATTATGTTATTTTAACTTTAAATAATTAATAATTAAACTCATACATATAATTTGAATCAATATTAACAACTTTATTTGAATTGTAGTCTGGGGATGCCCATGAAGCATCTTTTGGAGTGTGATATATTTCTCCCCATTTATGTCGCTCTTTATCTACATTAAACTCTATATTTTCTACCTTATTATGGTGAGAAGAACCACCATGAAAATTTAAATCAACTTCACTATAAATATTTTTCAGACTATTGTAAGCACTAGCCCATTGAAAGGTTATATGACGGATATTTTTAACGATAACATTCTCTAAATGTACTCTAAATGTTTTATTAAAACGCAGATAACCACTTCCGCCTTTACCTTTATTTAGACTACCGTCTATATAAATATTTTTACCAAAGCAATCATAAGAGCGTTCAAATACAAGAGGATTTAAACCACTATCTTCTATTTTAATATTTTGCAGGGATGAAGCTGCAGTATATATAAATTTAATACCATCAATAAAACGATTTTTATCTCTGTTTTCATATAAATGTTTATACTCTTTAGTACTTTTATCACCTTTTATACT
>JAGHAW010000121.1 GCA_021161305.1 Sulfurimonas sp. | reverse complement strand
TACTTCTTTTGTACTAAACACAGTAAACTCACTAATAACACAGGGCAAAGGTGTAGCATTTTTCTCTCTTGAAATGCCTGCTGAGCAGTTGATGTTAAGACTTCTTTCTATTCAAACCTCTATACCTCTGCAAAAGCTTCGTGTTGGTGATATGAATGATGATCAGTGGAGTTCTTTAAATGGTGCTATTGACAAAATGAACAGTGCTAAACTTTTTGTAGATGACCAAGGAAGTATCAATATCAATCAACTTCGCTCAAAACTTAGAAAACTAAAAAATCAACATCCTGAAATTGAGGTAGCTGTTATAGACTACTTACAGATTATGAGTGGTGTCGGAAATCAAGATAGACACTTGCAAGTTTCTGAAATGTCTCGTGGACTTAAGATGCTTGCTCGTGAACTGGAGATGCCTATCGTAGCACTTTCACAGCTAAATCGTGGACTGGAATCTCGTAACGATAAACGACCAATGCTTAGTGATATTCGTGAATCTGGTTCTATTGAACAGGATGCCGATATCATTCTCTTTGTATATCGTGATGATATCTACCTCTATAAAGAGGAAAAAGAGAGAGAAAAAGCCGCAAAAGCAGAGGGTAAAGAGTTTACTCCTACTTATGTTGAAAAAGAAGAAGAAGAAGCTGAAATAATTATAGGTAAACAGAGAAATGGTCCGACTGGACATGTTAAACTCATATTTCAGAAAAAACTTACCCGCTTTGTTGATGCACCGGCATATAGCACAGGAGTGGAAACTGTTTATGAAAATGTAGATACTCGATCTGCAGATATGGATATGGGAGAGTCTTCTATCTCAATGCCAACACTTTAAGTCCTTAGTTATAATGCTACTAGAAAAACTTTCACTTTTTAACACAAAGCGAGAGTTTCTCATCTTTCTTATAGCGTGTGGATTTGTCTTAAGCTACTCTCTTCTTATCGAATTTAACAACTACAAAAATCTAACACAATTTGATTCAAATCTCGTAACTGCCACAGTTTTAAAGCAGTACGAAAAAACAAAACTTACAAAAAAAGGCAAAACAAAAACTTATCAAGTTTTAAAATTAAAATCCCAAAGAGGTTTTAGTTTTTACACGACTGCCACTAAAAAATTTCCAGATGCTGAAGGTAAAAAAGTAAAACTTGAGATTTGGGCTGGAAAAATTAGTTTTTATGAGTATATGACAAGTTTTTTCGCTTTTAGCAAAGTGATTTACACCTATAAAACTCAAACTCTAAAACAACAGCTAAACTCTTACATCTCATCAAAACATAAAAATCAAGATGTAGCCAATATCTACCAAGCCCTATATACAGCCTTACCACTACCAAGCCAACTTCAGCAAAAATTCTCAACTCTAGGTGTATCACACCTTTGAGCTATCAGTGGTTTTCATTTGGGTGTTCTTTCTGCTCTACTCTTTTTTCTGCTAAAAACCCCATACAAAATTTTTCAAAACAGATATTTCCCATATAGAAGCTACAAATTAGACTCATTTATCATTATAACTTCTATCTTACTTCTATATCTTCTATTTTTAGATTCACCTGCCTCACTTTTAAGAGCTTTTGTGATGTTAGTCATAGGATTTATACTCTACGACAGAGGTTTTAAAATTATCTCAATGCAAACTCTGCTCTTAACAGCCATTATCATTTTAAGTTTCTTCCCAAGACTCTTTTTCTCACTTGGATTCTGGTTAAGCGTAAGTGGTGTTTTTTATATATTTTTATTTCTCATTCACTTTAAACATCTAAGCAAAACTTGGCAATTTATCTTAGTTCCATTTTGGGTATATCTTATGATGCTACCGCTCTCTTTATACATTTTTGAAAACTTTAGCATCTACCATCCACTCTCTATACTTTGGACATCTTTATTTACACTTTTCTATCCACTTAGTATAGTTCTACATTTAATTGGGCTTGGCAATCTGCTTGATAGTTCTCTTGTTTGGCTTCTAACTTTGGCTACTAATGAACAAAATATGACTATCTCATGGCATATTATGGTTTTATTTTTACTACTCTCATTTCTTGGCATATGGAAGAGACTTTTTATCTGGCTTCTACTTACTACCGGTCTCTCTATTTTGATATACTCGATTTATAATGTAGCATAACTTCAAACCATATATAAAAATAATCCATGAAACATATATCCATAAAAAAAGAAACATCAAAATAGCGAAAGAGCCATACATAGTTGTGTAAGATTTGTTATAAAAAACATAGTAGATAAAAGCATTTTTTGAGACACTAAAAACTACGGCAATAACAAACGAACTAATAGCTGAAGCTTTAGGATTTATCTTTGTGTTTGCAGAGATTTGAAAGATAAGGAAAAAGAGTCCCCAGATAATCATATAGGGAAGAAATGGAAGTATATTTAGACTAGAGGTAAGTGAAGAAGATGACATTAAGGCTGCCACATAACCCGTTATGTAAAAAGAGACACCAAGAGCTATAGGAGTAAGCGTTAGCATTGTCCAGTAAGTAGTTATAGATGCCCAAAGGGTTCTTTTTTTTGCGTGAAAAATTCTGTTTGCAATATACTCAAAATTTTTAAAAAAGAGAAGCGAAGCGACTAAAATCATAACCAGACCTATAACTCCCATCTTTGCAGAGTTTGCCAAAAAACCATCTATATGCCCCATAATAGCTTCAGAATTTACAG
>JAGHAW010000261.1 GCA_021161305.1 Sulfurimonas sp. | reverse complement strand
TTTTATAATCTTCGTAGTATGGAAGATAGTCTTCATCAGCATTAAAACGAAATACTTTGAAGTTTACTTTTTGTGTAGTAATTTTATTTGTACTCATAAGTTTTTCATCCTTCCCTAGTAAGTTCTTGCTTTAAGTTCATGTTTGCCAAGAACAACATCCATGTAGTCAAGCGTAATTTCACCATTTTCATCCATATAAGCCATGGTATGCTTTAGAAAATTTTCATCATCACGAGTGTCAAAGTCTTCTCTATAATGAGCACCACGACTCTCTTTTCTAGCAATTGCACTCTCGACGATAAATGCAGAGTAGTCAAGCATGTGACCAAACTCAATAGCTTCTTGAAGTTCAGTATTAAATAGTTTTGATTTATCTTTGATACGGATATCTTTAAATCTATTTCTTAGTTCTTTAATTTTTGCAATAGCAATTTCTAAAGTATCGTTAGTTCTAAATGCACCGGCATTATCACTCATACATTGTTGAAGTTCTTCTCTTAGTGTAGGTATAGTCTCTTTACCATTATTGTTTAATATAAAATCAATCTCAGTTAAAGCAGTTTTTGCATCTTCCTCTGTTGCAGGACGAAGTTCTATGTTGTCTATATCTGTAACCATTGTTTTACCAACAAATCTACCAAAAAGCAGTGCTTCAAGAACTGAGTTTGCACCAAGACGATTTGCTCCATGAACAGAGACACAAGAACACTCACCAGCAGCATAGAAACCTTCTATAAATTCATCATTGTTCTTTCTTGCATGTCCTGCAATATCAACTGGAATACCACCCATAGAGTAGTGTGCAGTTGCAGAGATTAAGATAGGTTCTTTTACCATATCTAAACCTAAGAAAGTGATGGCTAAGTCACGAAGTTCTGGAAGTTTTTCCATAATCAGATCTTTTCCAAGATGTGTTACATCAATATAAACAGCATCTTTTCTTGGACCAACACCACGACCCTCTCTGATTTCATTTAAAATTGCACGAGACACAACATCTCTAGATGCTAGTTCAAGAGCGTTTGGAGCGTATTTTTCCATAAATCTTTCACCCTCAGAGTTGAAAAGGCGACCACCTTCTCCACGAGCAGCTTCAGAGATTAAAACACCATTCCCAGAAAGACCGGATGGGTGGAACTGTACAAACTCCATATCTTCTAATGGAAGACCATGACGAGCAACAATACTTAGCCCATCACCAGTGTTTGCATGTGCATTTGAGTTAATCTTGTAGCTTCTTGCATACCCACCGGTTGCAAACATAACAGACTTAGCATTAAAGATAACGGTTTGCATATCACGGATATTGAATGCTACAATACCGGAAACTTTACCATCTTTATATATAAGGTCAGCGGCATACCATTCATCCCAAAACTTAACACCTACGCGGTGAGCTTGTTCATAAATAGTTTGAAGCAAAGTTAGACCTGTTCTGTCTTTTGCATAACATGCACGAGGAGACGACTGCCCACCAAAAGGTCTTTGAGCGATTTTCCCATCTGGAGTTCTACTAAAAGCAGCACCCATTCTCTCTACCCATCTGATAGTTTCAGGAGCTTTTTGACACATAAACTCAACTGCATCCTGATCGGCCAGATAGTCTGAACCCTTAACAGTGTCAAACTCGTGAAGTTCAACGCTATCTTCATCACTAAATGCTGCATTAACACCACCTTGAGCCGCTCCAGAGTGACTTCTAAGAGGGTGTAGTTTTGTGATAACAGCAACTTTTTTCCCCGCATTTTGCAATTCTCTTGCCGCAGCACAGCCAGCAAGACCAGCACCAACAACAATTGCATCGTAAGTATAAATAGGAATACTCATCAACCCATCCTTCATTTATAGAAATAAAATAATGCTGATTATAGCGTGACTAGCCTTAGCATAGGTTAAATAAGAGCTTTGTTTATATGAAGTGTGAGTTTGTTACTATTTGGGACAGTCATAGCTTTTTTGAATTATATAAGAGGTCTATTATAAATTTAGTTCTGCAACATCTCTTTTTTGCGATACTTTATTTCGCCCAGTTTTTTTAGCATAATTTAAAATTTCTTTTGCTTGTTTGATTGCTTCATCTAAAGAACTATGATTTGTTTTGATTGTAAATCCCCCACTTACTGTAATTTGAACACCCTCTCTCCTTGGAGTAGTGAATTTAATTTCAGAAATACTTTGACGGATAATATCAATATCTTTAAATAGTTGTTCCTTGGATGCTCTTGAGAAAATAATAGTGAACTGGTTGTAGTCAGTTCTTGCAATTACATCGTTAGCCTGTTCATGTAAAGAGATAGTAAAAGCGATTTTTTTGAGAACTGCCTGTGTAAATTCTTGAGGAAAGGCTCTATTTGATTTTGAAAAGTTATCTATCTCAAAAATTGTGACACAAGTAAAATTACTCTCTTTTATATTTTTTTTATCTGCATAGGAATTAATCATTCCTTTTATATTGTTTATATTTGTTATAGGATCTATCATTGTAGGATTTTCACTTGTTACAGGTTTTCTTTTCATTTTAAGAG
>JAGHAW010000057.1 GCA_021161305.1 Sulfurimonas sp. | reverse complement strand
CATATAATCGTAGTTTTTTAGCTGTATGTCTACCGTTCCATTATGAATGTTCACTTTAACCCCTTCAATATAAGTAATATTCCCCCACTGATCTTCTTCTGTTGGTGAATAATCATGGAATCTATTTTCAAATACTAAATGAGTGAACCCAGAATCAACCGATAAGCCCAAAAGTAAAGTGCCTGCTACCACCGTATCCCCCGGCATTTTTAGCGTAACTTTAACCGTGCTACCATGTGGCATATCTACAGGACAATAGAATATCTCTGTAACGGGTAACGGTGGGTGTCTTCCTTTATCATCTATACGATTGTCAACTACTCTATCTATAACCGAGTAAATAACTTTGCCTGTAGGGTCGATAAATTCTATGCTTATCGTATCTGCTATTACATGACCAATAGCTATAGTGTCAAATTTACCCTCTCCAAGTACCTCATACTCCATTTGGTAAGATGCTGTCGCTTTGGAGTAGTTTTTACCATCCGTAACCGCATTAGGTGCAGTCTCAGAGTAATAAACAAAAGTATGATGGGAGTGAGGTTGAGTTTGATTAAAAACCCCGTAAATTGCGTAATCTGTACCACCTCTAGGGTCGTACTGTACTAAGTCTTTATCTACATACGTTGCATGCTCATCATATATGGGTAAAGACTCAACTACATTTGTACTTATTACTTGTGTTTGAATAGGAACAGAAATTAACATTTTTTACCTTTATGCTTTTTGGTAGCTTGATTCTGCAATAGCATCTGTCAAGTTGTCCAATTTTATATTTGACTCTTTAATCTCATCTACCACATCGTCTAAAGTTGCTTCAGGTTCAGCATTTTTTAACTCTAATATGTACGATTCAAAAGAAAGCGTATAATCTTCACGGGTTGCACTCATTTTCTTTTCATGCTCTAATTGTGAATATAAAGTATTAAAGTATCCCTGAGTATCCCCAGCCCCGAACTTAGTTACTGCCAATTCTCCTAAATATGCTATTTTTTCTAAAGAGTTGAAGTAGCTGAGTGAACCGGAGTAGGCACTTTCTATCCGTGACAATATACCCTCATAAAATGTTATTTGAACATTAATAGCCGCTAATTCTGCACGGGTTTTTTCTTCTAAAGCCGCTGAATAGTTTTTTAATGCGTCTGATAATTCAGCCCATTTATCTAAATCTTCCTGACTGAACCCAGCTGATCCGGAAGCGGCTGCAAAACTACTTGAAAAATTACTACTATTTACACCACTTAACCCCGTCTCTCTTATAACACTATTCAACACAAGCAAACTACCTTCTAGGCTGTCCATCCAATCCGCTGTAAGTCCTGCTATTCCCTGTCTTAACTCTTTTGCCGCCCGTGCTGCCTCTTCTGCTGCTTCTGCCATATCCTCAAGGCTTAACGTACAACTGCTAGTCGATTTAGCCGCTGAAGTAACTGCTTCATTAAGTTCATTTTGAGCATTACCAAGTAAAGCAATTCTATTAGCCTGAGCCATTGAAACTTGATCGCCTACAGATATAAGATATTTAATATATTCTGCCATATCAGCTATAGATAACCCTGCTACTCCTGCATCTGCCGCCAATACATCCACCGTCTTTGAAAGATATGCTATCTGCTCATCTGCTGTTGCTACCGTATCGAAAAACTCATTTAAAGCATCGAAAGACCCTACAGACTGTGTTGCTTTTAGTGCTTCATTGTAATCTGTTATTTCTCGTCCCCATTTTCTAAGGCTTGCTGATGCACTTTCCCATATTTGATGAGCTTCCGATACCAAGTTGTTATACTCTCCCAGTGCTGCGTTAAAATCTGTTTGGTTGTATTCAGCTATCTTTAGAATTGCGTTGTAATCTACTAAAGAGAGGTAAGCACCCTCTGAATTTAAAGCCGTTTGTGATTCACCACTTGAACCCTGAGAAACTTGAGAGTATGACGGCATAGCATAAGATGATCCACCATCTCCCCCGCTTGCGTTTACTGCGAAACCTAGAGCTACCATAGCCGCTGTCATTGCTGCTAAACCTACCCATGTTGTTTGTGCTGCCGCGTGTGCTATTGCTGTTGATGCGAAAGCCTGACCAAGTATTACAGTTTGGACTATCGCTTCTGCAACAAATTGAGTCAATGTACCAAGTAATGATTGGAATACACCCTCAAAAGCACCTTGTAAATCACCATCTATTAGGCTGTCAAATATTCCAGATAACATAAATTTAGAGTAATCTGCAAAATCTTTTAAATCCTTTTCTCTTAAGTCTAAATTTGATTGATGATTTTTAGCTAAAGATTTCCATAGGTCAGCTTCTATTTTCTTTAATGCTGACGCCTCTTTTTTAGCGGCTGCAATTCTTGCTTTTGAAGCTTTGGCAGCATCTTTTGAGCTTGTAGTTCCTAATGAACTTGCTACAGTTGATGCACTTTTTGGAAGTTTGGCTTGATTTTTAAGTAAATCTTTGAAGTGTTCATTAGCTGTCTTCATTGAATTAGATATATCATCATAAGCTTTTTTAGCATCTTCCAAGTCCGGGTTAAATGATACCGAGATCATCCCGAAACCTGAGAAGTAATCTAAGGTAGTTTTCACGGTGTCCATAAATTCTTCATAAGCCAGTGTCATTCCTGCCAACATCTGCCGCCATATCTGATCTATTTCCATTCCTATAGCTGTAAACACTAAAGGCAGGTTTTGTATCTTTTGCTTGGTATCATTTAAGAAATTTATGATTATTTCTATCCACTCTTTAGAAGCTGACCATAACCCTTCCGTTATTACACCCCATGTTGATGTCCATGCTTCTGCGAGTGTAGAAAGCTGCATAGTCATTGTTAACTCACCTTTTAGCTGTCCTAATTTGCTATTAAGTAAGTCCACTACATCCCCAGAGTTTTTTAACTCATCATTTGTAAGCCCTAAAGCCCTTAAAAATCTACCTAATTCAGAGTTAGCCAAAACTGTACCGTCTGCTAAACCGTCAATCCCGGCTAGTAATTGTGCTGTTTTTATCCCTGCAACTCCGGAAGCTACCGCCAAGTTTTTAGTAAGTTCCATAAGGTCTTTTTGTGAAGCCCCAACTTGTCTCATAGATGGTAACATGGTTTTGTAAATTTGTGCCGTTTCATTAAGTGTTACGGGAGTTTGAGCGTTTATTTTCTGTAAATCTTTAAGTATCGCCGCACTCTCACCCATTGCTGTGTTGTAAAGTTGCTGTTGGGTAATTGCGTTTCCGTTTTCATCTACCAGTGCTGAGGTAGCAACTAATAAGCCGGTAATAGATTGTTGTGTAGTTTCTAGCTGTGTATTGTAAGAAAAGCCGGCGGTCAATGCGGCTTTAAAGGCAGACCCTACAGCGTAAATACCTACAGCAGATTTAGCAAAGTTCATAACTCCCGTTGCTGACCGCTGCATTGTTTGGTCAAAGGTAGACAACTGCTTGTTGGCTAGATTAAGACCTTTTTTAAGCTCTGAAATATCAGCCTTTATATTTATATATAGCTCTCCGGTATTAGTAGCCATTCAAAGCCCTTTAAATAATTTTATACATTATAACATTATTATTTATTACCTTTAAACTCGGTCGCCATTGTAGCCCACATCCCGAAAGTTGCATCTGCTTCGCTTTTCGTTTGGTGCTTTTTAGGCTCTTGTGCTTTCTTGTTTGAAAGTATGAAGTCTTTAACCTCTTTTTTGCTGCCTAAGTAAGTACTTATCATTGACAATAACATAGCCATTTGTACCTCTTGAGCGTCTGCTTCTTTGGTATGGTAGTATCTAAGCCACCCGTTTATCTCATCATTTGTAAGTATGTGAGGAACTATAGAAACGGGAATAGATAGCGTTTCCGCTATTCTGTGTAGTAATTTTTCGCTACTACTTAGCTCTTTGAGTTTCCCTCATCGTCAACTATTTCAGCATTTGAAAACATAACTTTGGCTAATTCTACTTTTACTGTTTCAATGTCATACATGTTGTGCATTTGTGCAGCTGTTACAGGAGGAGAAATTAAACATAATGCTATCTTTTCAACAACGATTTTTGAAGCCACTTCTGTATTTACAATAGGGTTTTCAGGTGATGAACCCTCTATCATTCTAAGATTGAAATCATTGTTTTCGGCTTCTGTAAGTCCTCGAAATGTTATCTCTGTACCTTTTTCGCCTAAACTCTTAATGAACGCTGTCTTTTTAACCATAATTGTATGGCTATAAAATGGGTTGTCTTTTTTCATGTTAAACCTTATTTTTAATATGAGTTTTTACACTCTACGGAGAGAGGGTGAATAAGGCACTCTCT
>JAGHAW010000089.1 GCA_021161305.1 Sulfurimonas sp. | reverse complement strand
TATAAGTGGTTATGGCTTATCGGCTCAAAGAGTTCGTGTAAACACTATCTCATCAAACATAGCAAATGCACAAACAACTCGTACCGAAGAGGGTGGACCATACAGAAGAAGAGAGGTTGTTTTTAAAGCTATTGATTTTCATGAACAGTTCAACAAAGCATTAAACGGCATGACGCAGAGTGCAAAATATGAAGACCCTTTAAGTGAAGGAACTTTCGGCAAAAAAGTCAATCCTGCTATAATGAGCGTAATAGTTGATAAAATCTCAAGAGATGACAGAGAACCAAAGATGAAGTTTGAACCAAATCATCCAGATGCAGATGCAAATGGGTATGTTGCTTACCCAAATATTAATCCTGTTATCGAAATGGCCGATTTAGTGGAAGCAACTCGCTCTTACCAAGCGAATGTAGCTGCATTTCAAAGTGCAAAAGATATGGCAAATTCTGCTATTTCACTGTTGCAATAAAAAAGACTAACTAAAAGAGGAATAAAATTTTGAGTGAATTTGGAAAGATTGATGGCTTATCCGGCACATCTACTGCTGACTTACTAAAACAAAAAAGCAAAGTTGAAGGTATTGGTGGAGCAGAGGCATTTGCCGAAAAACTAAAATCTGCAATGAATGAAGTAAATGAACTTCAAGTAGATAGTGAAAAAGCTATAGGCGATTTGGCAACAGGTCAAGTAAAAGACCTACATCAAGCAGCTCTTGCTATCTCAAAAGCTGAAACAAGCATGAAGCTTATGCTAGAGATAAGAAATAAAGCTCTTAATGCCTACAAAGAGATAGGTAGAACACAGTTATAAACTAGATTCCGTGTCGTAGCACGGAATGACGAACTTCACTCGTTCCCACTCTCCTGAGTGGGAATACATACAACAATAACAACAAATAAATATGTTCATTCCCACGCTGGAGCATGGGAATGAGATTAGATTCCTTGTCATACACAAAATGATGGTGATTTAAACTTTACATGTTATAATCTCACAAAAAAAGCAACTATGACAAACCAAAACAAAAGCAAAAAAATCTTTCTTCTTTATTTCCTACTTGCTATAGGTTTTCTAATATTTTTAAGTGTAATGCTGCTAACAGTTTTAAATTCTCGTCATCTTCCATCACTCTACACAAAAGAGAGCTCAAAAGCCCAGAGAGGAAGCATTATCAGTGCTGACGGTTTTCACATAGCTACTACAAAAAAACTCTATAAAGCAGTTGTAAATACTCTCTACATCGACCCACAAAAAAAAGATCTATTCGTTCAACTCTTTAGTATCTACTCCGGCATAAAAGCAGATGAAATCACAAAAAAATTAAACAAAAGAAATGGTGTAGTAGTTCTAAGCTACCACATTCCCGAAAAAGAGGCACAATACCTCAAAAAACTATCCTACGAATTAAGACGCTATAAAGTTTTCATAGAGAGAAAAAATCCTCGTACGGGACTGAAAATGCTTCATGGACTAAGCATTATAGAGAGTGGAGAGAGTAGAGAGTACCCTTATGGAGACCTTTTAACTCCTATCATTGGCTACCCTCAGAAAATTGAAGATGACGGCTACACACGCATAAAAGGTGTTAAAGGTTTAGAGAAAAAATTTGACGCAGAATTATCCTCAAGAGGAGATGGTTCAAGCAGAGGTCCAAGAGATGTAAACGGCTATATTATCTTAAACAAAGATAGCTTTACAAAATCTAAAATCAATGGTCTCGATATAAAGCTAAATATCCCCATATCACTACAAATAAGAGTAGAAAAGATGTGTTCTCTTATGAAAGAAGAGCTAAGAGCTAAAGAAGTGATGATAGCTATCATGAACTCACAAAATGGCAAAGTTATAACTATGGCAAGTTCAAATAGATTTTTACCAAAATCCATCAAACGAAGTGATTATCCATCTTTAAACAGTAGCATGATAGAGTATAGTTTTGAGCCGGGAAGTGTTATAAAAACCATCACTTTTTCTCTGCTTTTAGATAAAGGACTCGTAAACCCTTATGACTTGGTAAACGGTCATAACGGTCGTTTTAGAATCGGTCGAAAAGTTATAACGGATGAACATAAGTTTGATTGGTTATCTGCTGAAAATGTCATCGTTCACTCATCAAATATAGGCATTGCTCAACTTGCCCAAAAACTCTCTGGCAGTGAGTTTTACAATGGACTTAAATCGTTTGGTTTTACTTATAAATCAACTCCTGATTTAGCTTATGAAAAAAGAGGCTCGATTCCAGATGCCATAAAACTAGAAAATGAAATATATAAAGCAACATGTTCTTACGGTTATGGAATGAGAGCAAATCTTATGCAACTGATTCGTGCTTATAGTGTTTTTAGCAACAATGGAAAAATGGTAACTCCAAAAGTAGTTAATAACTTCACAGATGAATTTAACCGTGATATAGTCATAGAAGAAGATGAACAAATTCAAGTTATAAAAAGCTCAACTGCTACAAGAATGAAAAAAATTCTTGCAAAAACAGTAAGAGAAGGAACAGGGAAAAAAGCAAAAACTGAGGGTCTATACATTGGTGGCAAAACCGGTACCGCTCACATAGTTGAAAAAGGCAGATATGTTAAGAGATACAACACCTCATTTATAGGTTTTGTAAATGACAAAACTCATAAATATACAATGGGTGTAGTCATAGTTGAGCCTAAAAAAAGTCAGTTTGCTGCTCAAACTGCTGTACCGGTCTTTAAAAAAGCTGTTGATATTATGGTGGAAGAGGATTATTTACAACCAGACATTATCTAGTAGTCTTGTCTTTCCAACTTTAGCCTCTACCAATATAACCGTATTCCCAACTTCTACATGCCATAGATATTCAAACTCTCTGCTAAGTATCTCCACATATTCTACTTCTAGTGGTCTTAGTATCTCTCGCATTCTATTTTTAATAATTTTAACATCCAAAATAGAGTTACGAATCATCTTAGTCGCCTCATAGAGTGAAGAAGAGATTTTAAGAGAATCTTCTCTCTCTTGTAGACTTAGATAAGTGTTTCTACTGCTCATTGCCAAGCCGTCACTCTCTCTAACTGTATCAACCCCAACAATATTCACACTCATAAAAAGTTGTTTCACCATCAAAGAGATAAGATTCAACTGTTGAGCATCTTTTTTACCAAAATAAGCATTTGTAGGTTGAACTATATTTAAAAGTTTCATCACAACCGTTAGAACACCATTAAAATGTGATGGACGACTACTTCCTTCTAAAACGAAACCTCTTATATTTGGAGCCACTAAACTGACCTCATCTTCACCATATATATCTTTGGCATGTGGAAAAAACAGAATATCTACACCACTAAGCTCACATATCTTCTTATCAGCCTCATCTTTTTTAGGATAACTATCTAAATCTTCACCCTTTAAAAATTGAGTAGGATTTACAAAAATGGAAACAACTACTAGTTCATTTTGCTCTCTTGCTTGTTTTATCAGTGAAATATGTCCCTCATGTAAAGCACCCATTGTTGGTACAAAACCTACTCTTTTTTTACTATTTTTCAAATACTCTTTTAATGCCAACGGAGCAGAAATAATCTTCATTTTAAGCCTCAATTTAATATAATCACAATTATACAATATTGGGATTGATTTATGGATAACTACGAGTACACAGAACTATTAAAAGATATAACAGTGAAAATGGGAAATATAGGTGGGGTGGTTGAGCCTGAAAAAATCAAGACCAGACTTAAGCAAATTGAAGAACTAGAAAATAATCAAGAATTTTGGAATGATGCCTCATATGCTGCAAAAATTCAAAAGGAAAAGACTCAGATTCAAAGAAAACTTGATAAATACAACCTTGCCAATGATTCTGTAACTGATGCTGTAGAACTTTATGAGATGGCAAAAGAGGAGAGTGATGAAGAGTCTATCCAATCTCTCTATGACGATGCCCCTGCCCTCGAAAACCAAATAAGAAGTATGGAGATAGAAGTTCTTTTAAGTGGTGATAGCGATTCAAACAACGCCATCCTTTCTATCCACCCCGGTGCTGGTGGAACAGAGAGCCAAGACTGGGCAGAGATGCTACTTAGAATGTATAAAAAATGGGCTGAGAAAAGAGATTTTTCTGTTGAAGTTCTTGATTATCAAGCTGGTGAAGAGGCAGGTATAAAAGATGTTTCTATCATTGTAAAGGGTGAAAATGCTTATGGATACTTAAAAGTTGAAAATGGGATACACAGACTTGTGAGAATCTCACCATTTGATTCAAATGCAAAAAGACACACCTCTTTTAGTTCCGTTATGGTCTCTCCTGAGATTGATGATAATATTAATATCGTGATAGAAGACAAAGATATAAGAGTAGATACATATAGAGCAAGTGGTGCAGGTGGACAACATGTAAATAAGACTGAATCTGCGATTAGATTAACACACATAGAAACAGGGGTAGTAGTTCAATGCCAAAATGACAGGAGTCAGCATAAAAACAAAGCCACTGCTATGAAAATGCTAAAATCCCGTCTATACGAGTTAGAACTTGAGGCTCAAAAAGCTAAAGAAGATGGAATTGCTAAAAGTGATATAGGCTGGGGACATCAGATTCGTTCATATGTTATGCAACCATATCAACAAGTTAAAGACACAAGAAGTAATGAAGCCTACTCAAATATATCTGGCATTCTTGACGGGGATATAGATGCTATGATAGAGGGTGTTCTTATCTCTATGAATCGTGGTTAAATACTTAATCTTTTTTAGGCATAAAACTATACCCTAAAAAGCCAACACCGACTATCATAGCTATGATAGTCAGATATTGCATCTGCTTCTCTTGAGTATTTTTCAACTCATCCAAAAACTTAGAATCATCTTTTTTTTGAGATTCTGATGATGAAGAACCTCCACCTCTAACTTTAGCTTCCATTCTAGCAACATTGGCTGCTGCTTTTTGATTTGCACTCAAACCCTCTTTTGGCGTAACCCAAAAATGAACCCCAAAACCAACCAATAGCATAACAGCACCTAAACTTCTTAATAGTACAGTTTTATGTTTTAAAAAAAAATCCAAATATTCCACCTTTTATATTTAACTATAATTCAAATTATGTCAAAATTCGAGTATGAATATACTTAAAGAATTTTCACTAAATGATAAATGTTCCTATTTGGATGATTTAAAACAAACTACACACTATAAAGTCATTGATGATTGTAGTGTAGAGTATTGTCAAGATCTAATTGAGAGAGGTTACAGACGCTTTGGAAAGATGTACTTTAGACCAGAATGTTCTACATGCCAAGAGTGTCAAAGCATTAAAATTGATGTAGAAAATTTTAAATTTTCCTCCTCACAAAAAAGAGTTATGAAAAAAGCTTCCCATATAAAAAGCTATATCCAAAGACCATCTCTTACAAAAAGTCATTTAGAACTGTTTGAAAAGTACCATCTATATATGAGTGAAAAAAAAGGCTGGGAGTACACACCAGTTACAGCTCAAAGTTATTACAACTCTTTTGTTAATGGACATAATGATTTTGGCTATGAAATTTTATATTTTGATGACAATAAACTAATTGGTATTGACCTAATAGATATACTTAATGACGGAATATCTTCTATCTATTTTTATTATGATACCAATTATATGAAACTATCATTAGGAAAATTTTCACTATATAATCAAATAACTTTTGCAAAAACAAAAGGAATGAAGTGGATATATTTAGGCTATTATGTAGAAGATTGCCCCTCATTATCATACAAAGCTCACTATAAACCCTATGTTACTTTACAAGGCAAACCAAACATAAAAGATAATTATATCTGGACTTAGTTACTTACTCAGTTGTTTAACTTGTTCTTCTCTAATCTTTCTTTTTTTATCAGCAAGTTCTTTTTCTAAAGATTTTTGAATTGCTACTTGTTTTAACTTATCTTGTTCTCTTAATCTTTTTATTTTTGCTTGTTGAAGCTTTGCTTTTGTTAAACCAAGATAGATGAATCTTTTCTTCGATTCTCTTGCTTTTACATCTTCATCTAAAATTGTTTGAATGATACCATTTGTCTCTACTTCATCCCGATGACTCATATAGTAGTTTATAATTTCACTCTTATATTTTTTTGTATCAATTAGTCCAGTATTGATAATGATAGAGAAAAATTTACTATCTTCATATTTTATAGATGATTTATAC
>JAGHAW010000153.1 GCA_021161305.1 Sulfurimonas sp. | reverse complement strand
TTATTGTAATAAAACTAGATTTAGTAAGTAAAACTTGTGTAGAAATTACAAACTTTTTAGAGTATAAAATATCTTCTATAATCTCTCTTTTAAAAAACAAACATGAAGTAACTAAATCTAAAAAATCATCAGCAAAAGCCCTCAGTACCCCAAATGCACGATAAGCCATCTTGTACATAACCTGAGTGTACTTGCCTTTACTCTTAGAAATGAATCTAAGTTTCACACCCATGTGAGAACGCATACGCTTCTTAGTTTGTTCTAGGTTCCATATCTCGTTGTCACTGAGGTCTTTTGAGTAGTCTTTTATTACATAGTTGTAGATTTGATGAGGTTGTTGAGGTTTGCTAAGAGTACATCTTTTTTTAACAAGAGAAAATTTAGCAATAACTTTATCATAGATAACCCTCACAGCATCTTCATTATTAGACCATAACTGAGTGTGCAAGTGAGGATTTGATAGCTCTGAGCCTACTTCAATCACTGAAAAGAAGCATATTTCACTCTTAGAATTAGCAATAAGATAAGTAACATAACTTTTTATCTCATTAATAAGCCCAAGTTTAGTATAAACACCACGACCACGACCACCAACAGTAAAAGTAAACATAGATTTATCTAAAGAAGCATGTTGAGTAGCCATAGCATAATACTCATGCCGAACAGAAGCATGGTTTTTGCGATATTTACGCACAAAATCATCACGAGTAAGGGGAATATTGCTATTTTTACGAAAAAAAGATATAATTTCCCCCTATTTAGTACTGTAGTAGGCACTATTTAATCACTAGAGAGCGAGCCATAAGGAATGTGAATCCTTGCTCCTCTCAACCTCATTCTAAACCACCTAAAAACAACTCAAAAAATAAAGTGTTTCACTAGGGGTCTCAACCTCATTTGTAGCCCTAAAAATAGGACTTTACTTTTTTAACCTTTTTTCAATTTCCTCGCCAGAGAAGCCACTTTCAACCAAGAGAGCAGTTAGGTCGCAGTTTTTCTTTTTTAAATTCCCAATCTCTGTAAGTTTTTTATCATACAAGCTTTTTAATTTTTCGTAAGCTTTTTGAGCACAAGTCATAATTTTTCCTTAAATTTTAAAACTCATAAGAGCACACACTATCTATATTTAAGCTTCAGTAACCTCAGAACGCTTATAAAAAATGTCTTTACCATCAAAAATGACAGCACCAGCAAAAGCACAACTATCACACTCAAAAAGCATTTTAGACTTCTTTCGACTCCTTATAAGTCTCCTAACTTTTTGTAACAATTCTTGCTCTTTATTACAGTTGGGACAAACAGTTGAATAGATGACTTTTTTACTCACAATCTTCCCCTTTAATTTAAAAACTAAAAACGAGTACGCACTATCCAGAAGAACAAGAATCAATCATGCTCTCTTCTGATATCCATCTCTTCATCAGCACAATCGCTTCCATCATCATAATCCTCATCACAGGATTCTCTTTCCTCATTATCTTTATCTACTTCATGCTCCAAATGATCATCCCACTCAAACCCAAGCCCATCACTCATACCAATCTCCTTTTTTTATATCTACTATCTTCATAACCTACACTATATCACACGTCACTGTCCTTCTCTATGTTCGTTACCCTATAATAATATTCAGTAGTAATATGCTTTTCATCCATAACCGTTCCCCAGTCCATAGTTAGTTTTCGCATTATTTCAACTAAATACCCATCTTTTAAAAACTGTTTAAGTTGAGCAACTTCATCATAAGTGGTTACAATATCATCTTTGGTAGTGTCTCTATAGTTAAAGCTATATTTGTATGTTTCATAGTGTACCCCATAAAAAAGTCTTTCCATGACTCACACCATCTCAGCAAGAGCAAGAGACTCAATAAAATCAAGCCCCTCTTGAGACTTAACAGCAGGAAGTTCGTTGTAGCGAGGAAGATAAAAATGCCTTTTAAATAAAATCCAAGTTTTACGATGTAGCCCAGAAGAAAGATTTTTGTCGTTAGGAGCAAGAGAATAGACTTTTTTGTTTTTAGCATCTAGGAGAGATTTTTCTTGCCAACTCTCCAGCCTCTTAGTTTTTTCAAGAATTGTTAATCTTTCATCTGTTATCTGATTTCCTTGAGCGATAAGTTGAATCTGCTCAGGGATAGACAAGACTTTTTGAGATTGTTTTTCAAGCTTAATGAAATATTTCCGAGTATCTTCGCCTATTTGGTTGTTTTCAAGCATACATAATTCTTTTGCCATATCCATAGAGACGAAAAAATCACGCTTTCCACTTTTGGAATCCGTAATGAGAGAGGTAAAATCTTCATCTTCAATAAAATCATACTTTTCAATAGCTCTTTTTATCCATGTAGGGAAAGGAGTGTCTACCTTTAAATAGGTGTGGATGTCTCTAGCATCAGCAGAATTAACTTCGTTGCCGTCAAGTTCGGTTTGTGTAATGTGAATAATGTTATTCATTTTAAGTGATGTCTTTATAAATTTAAGTAAAAATAGTACCAAGAAGAAACATAAGAAGAAAAACCCTACCAAAAGTTTTAATCTTTATCTCAAGATTTACTCAACTAAACCCTCTCAAAGAAAAAGAGGATTCAAAAGCTTTTTGGTAGGGCTTAGTTAAGTAAAAAAGTGTTGAACCAAAAGTATATCATAATATAACCAACTAAAGC
>JAGHAW010000093.1 GCA_021161305.1 Sulfurimonas sp. | reverse complement strand
TGGAGTGTTTGGATTTTTTGCACTTAAATCGTAAGTTGTTGTATCTATATCTTTTAGATTTAGAGTCCATGAGTTTTCACTCTCTTTTTTAGTTTTTTGTAACTCTACAAACTCTGCTAAATCTTTTTCACTTAGTGGATTTGTTTTTCCTAGATTTCTATCTAAGTTAAGTTGATAAAACCAAGTTTTTTTTGTACTTTTTCCTTTGTCAAAAAACAGAACAACAGTTTTAACTCCGGCACCTGTAAAAGTACCTGCCGGTAAATCTAAAACAGTATGAAGATTACAAGCCGTTAGTAACTCTTTTCTTAAAGCTATTGAAGCATTATCAGTGTTGCTTAAAAATGTGTTTTTGATTACAACTCCTGCTTTGCCTCCAGCTTTTAAAATTTTAATAAAGTGTTGTAAAAATAGTGAAGCAGTTTCACCTGTTTTTATGGGGAAGTTTTGTTGAACTTCTGCTCTCTCTTTACCACCAAAAGGAGGATTCGCCAAAACTATGTCGTATCTGTCTTTTTCTTGAATATCTGAGAGATTTTCGGCTAGTGTATTTGTGTGAATAATGTTTGGAGCTTCTACACCGTGTAAAATCATATTCATAGTTCCAATAATGTAAGCAAGTGACTTTTTCTCTTTTCCATAAAAAGTCTTTTTTTGTAGGGCTATAATCTCATTACTTGATAGTTTTTTACTCTCTCTTAAGTAGTCGTAAGCTTCAACTAAAAATCCTGCTGAACCTACTGCTCCATCATAAATAGTGTTGCCTATCTTAGGATTTACAGTTTTTACGATAGTTCTGATTAGGGGTCTTGGTGTGTAGTATTCACCACCGTTTCGACCTGCATTTCCCATATTTTTAATTTTGCTCTCATAAAGATGACTCATCTCATGTTTTTCTACATGTGTACGGAATCTCATCTCATCAACAAGGTTTAAAATCTCTCGCAGGTTGTATCCACTATGAATTCTATTTTTAAGTTCGCTAAATATTTCGCCTATTTTATACTCGATAGTATTAGGACTCTGTGCATTTGTCTTAAAGTTTTTAAAATATGGAAAAAGTTCACTGTTCACAAATTCACTCAAATCATCGCCAGTCAGAGCATCATGGTCAATCGAACCATCTTTTAGCTTTGGAACTGCCCATGAACTCCAACTGTATTTAGTGTCTATGATTTTTGTATATATTTCACCACTAAGTTCACCGGCAGTCTGTTTGTCTTTTTCCAAATCATCAAGATACTTTAAAAACAGAACCCAAGAGGTTTGCTCCACATAGTCAAGTTCACTACCACATCCTGCATCTTTGTGAAGAATATCATCTATATTTTTAAAAGTTTGTTCAAACATATTATATTATCTTTTAGTGAAATTTTTATATGATATTTTACCCAAATTCAGAGCATTTCTAACATCATCTTGTGTGATATTTTCTCTTTCAACTCCAAAAAAAGGCTTCTTTTTCAACTCGCCAAAGTAGTAAGTGTCTCCACCAAGTTTAACACCGATAGAGAGTGCCATCGCTGTTATGGGGTGACCTGCATTTGGGCTGTCGTGTTTTTTGCCATCTTTGTAAAAAGCGAAGATATTTTTTTGTTTTGAGAGGAGCATGATTAAAACAGCTGTTAGTCTTGAGGGAATGTAGTTAGCCACATCATCCAAGATAGCTGCAACTTTTCCATACTTTTCATATCTTTTGTTCCTGTATCCAACCATAGAATCCATTGTGTTGATAGCTTTGTAGATGATGATTCCGGGAAGTCCAAAAAGCAGAAGATAAAAAAGAGGGGCAATAACGCCATCACTAAGATTCTCTGCGTAAGTCTCGATAGCAGCTTTGTAAATATCACTCTCATTCATTTGCTCTGTATTACGGCTAACTAACATTGAGATAGCTTGTTTTTTGTTTTTAGTTGTAAGAATATCTTTTACAGAATCATAAAGCATTTTATGGGCAATAAACATCGAGGCGATTAGTGAAGATAGGGCTATATTTAAAAAAAGTGGCAGATAGTTTAGGCTCTCACATAGTATGGTAGAAAATAGTCCAATGCCAACTAACATAAACAAAACAAGTAACAAACCTCTTAAAACACTATTTTTATAGAATCTATCTTCAAAAAAAGTTATCATCTCTCCTATTATAATAACTGGATGTTTGATAAAACGAAACTCTCCAAAGATTCTATCTATGAGATAGGCAAAAATAGCTATGAAGATATTACTCACTTAAAGCCTCTGTAATATAGTTCATATCAATATGTTTATCTATGTGCTGTGCAAATTCTTTGATACTTTTTGCTTTATACTTCTTAAAGTTGTAACCTCTGTATTTTGGATTAATCTCTGAAAATATTTTATATCTTATCTCGTCGTTGTCAAAAAGTCCATGTACAAAAGTTCCATAAAGATTTTTTCTCTTTTTACATAGTTTTTTGGTAGTGCCGTTATGAATCTCATACCCATTAACCATAGTTCCAAAAAGATTGTAACACCCTTTTTTTACTATTTTTTTCTTCTGAAAAACCACATCTCCTTTGAATCGTCCTAATCCCTGAATCTCTTGTATATCTGATTCAACACTAAGTGGGTCTAAGATTCTCTCAAACATCATCTCATAACCACCGCAGATGGCTATGATAGTTTTTTCTTTGGAGATAAGTTTTTCTTCAAAACCTCTCTCTTTAAGCCAAGCTAAATCATCCAAAACTCTTTTACTTCCCGGAATTACAACAACATTACATGATGAAATCTCACTAGGATTTGAGATAAAAGATAACTCTACTTCAGAATCAACAACCAGAGGCTCAAAGTCAGTAAAGTTGCTAATGTGTGGAAGTTTTATAACACCAACTTTTATAATTGCTTTTGAAATGTTTTGGACATAGTTCATAATAGATTCACTATCTTCAAAACCAAGATTAAAAGGCTTAAAAGGGACAACCCCAAGAACTTTTATGCCAAAGCGTTTTTCAATGATTTTCACACCTTCATCAAATAGGCTCATATCTCCTTGAAACTTATTTACAATGACACCGACAATATTTTTACGAAGCTTTTTTGGAAGTAGTTTATAAACACCATAAATGGAGGCAAAAACCCCACCTCTTTGGATGTCAGCAATTAAAACTATCTTAGTGTTAAACTCATTTGCGATATAGATATTGGATAGATCCTTTTTCATCAAGTTAAGTTCAACAGGACTTCCTGCACCTTCAGCAACGATGCATTCATAATCTTTTTGCAACTCTTTAAAAGCTCTTTTGGCATATGGCTTTAGTGTGTCAATATCTCTATAATAACTCCAAATATCTTTGTTCCCCACACTCTTGCCATTTACAATAAGATGAGCCTTTGATTTCCCACCAGATTTTAAAAGTATAGGATTCATATTTGGCGAAGTTTTAAGCCCGATAGCTTCTGCTGCAAAGTATTGAGGTATAGCAATCTCTCCGCCTTCATCCGTGACTTGTGAGTTGTTAGAAACATTTTGAGCTTTAAAAGGTGCAACTCTTATACCTCTTTTGTGAAGTAGGTAGGTTATGGCAAAAGAGAGAGTAGATTTACCAGCATCACTGCTTGTTCCAAAGATGCTAAGTGAGTTCATAAACTATTAGCAGGGTTTTTGTTGTAAATAAGTTTTTAAATCACTGCACTCAATAAATACATTTTTTCTATTTCTTGATAGCCAACTACTCATAATTCTATCAATTGGTTTTCCACTATTGCAATAAAGATAAAAAATTGGCATATCTGCTGTTTTGGCACTATTTAATTGTGTAGCTAATATATGTGTTGTATTGCTAGCTTTTTTCAAAGATGAGGACAACAAAGATGTGATATTTTCTGATAATAATCTTTTTTTAATATCTGTATTTAAACTTTGAATTAATGATATTATGTCACTAATTCTAAGATGTACAATGTTAT
>JAGHAW010000222.1 GCA_021161305.1 Sulfurimonas sp. | reverse complement strand
TGGTATGACAATGAGTGGGGCTATTCAATGCGTTTAATTGATATGGCAATTCACATTAGTAAATAGGAAGGCAATTTGGAACTATTAAATATAAAAAGTTTAGAATTAGCAAATAAAAAAGTTTTTATAAGATGTGATTTTAATGTACCGATGGATGAATTTGGAAATATCTCTGATGATAGAAGAATTCGTTCAGCTATCTCAACTATAAACTACTGCTTAGACCAAGATTGCTCAATCATTTTGGCATCACATCTAGGTCGTCCAAAAGGTGAAGTAGTAGAAAAATATTCACTAGCACCTGTTGCAAGAAGGCTTCATCATATTTTAAAAAGAGAAATAATTCTTGCAAATGATGTTGTTGGTAATGATGCTATAAATAAGACCTCTTCACTTAAGGCAGGAGATATTTTACTTTTAGAAAATCTTCGTTATGAAGCAGGCGAGACAACTAATGATGAAGAGTTGTCTAAAAAATTGGCATCTATGGCAGACTGTTATATAAATGATGCTTTTGGTGTATGTCATAGAGCTCATGCCTCTGTTGCAGGAGTTACAAAGTTTTTTGATGATTCTAGCAAAGCAGCTGGATTTTTACTTCAAAAAGAGATTCAATTTTTTGGAAAACTCATTTCTAATCCAGTTCGTCCGTTTGCAGCTATTATCGGTGGTTCAAAAGTTTCAGGTAAATTAGAAGCACTGATAAACCTGCTTCCAAAAGTTGATAAAATCTTTATCGGTGGTGGTATGGCATTTACATTTTTAAAACAGATGGGCTATAACATTGGAGCTTCTTTAGTAGAAAATGATTTGTTGGAAGATGCCCAGCATGTAATGGACGAGGCTAAAAAACTTGGTGTTAAATTTTATCTACCGGTAGATGTTATTGCTGCTGAAAAATTTGCAGAAGATGCTGTAAGTAAAATCGTTACTTCTCAAGAGATTCCAGATAATTGGATGGGCTTAGATATTGGACCCGCCACTGTTAGACTCTACCGTGAAGCTCTAAATGATGTTCAAACAGTTCTTTGGAATGGACCGATGGGTGTTTATGAGATGGATAAATTTGCAAGAGGTTCATTAAAGATTGCCCACTTTGTTGCAGATAGTTATGCTACTACTGTAGTTGGTGGGGGTGATACTGCTGATCTTGTTCAACGCATAGGTGTTGATGATGAGATGAGTTTTATCTCTACGGGTGGTGGAGCTTCACTAGAACTTTTAGAGGGTAAAATACTTCCGGGTGTTGCACCACTTATAGTTCAAGAGGTATAGAACTATGATAATAGCTGCAAATTTAAAGACTAATTTAACTCGTAAAGAGAGTGATGAGTATATCGCTGAGTTGGAGAAATTTTTAGATAAAAACAACTTTTCACAAGAAGTTTTAGTTTTTCCGGCAACTTCATCCCTGAATTCACACAGTGGAAAAGTAATAGTAGGTGCTCAAAATGCTTACGCTGCTAAAAATGGTGCTTTTACCGGTGAAATTGGGCTTGATCATTTAGAAGAGTTTGGGATTAAAACTATTTTGATAGGTCATAGTGAACGCCGTCACATTTTTGGCGAATCACAAGAAGCTCTAGTTAAAAAGTTTAATTTTTATAAAGAACTTGGATTTAAAATAGTATATTGTGTAGGTGAGCCTTTAGAAGTTAGAGAGGCTGGTAATAAGGTTATGATGGAGTATATTTCTACTCAGTATGAAGGTATTGATATAGGGTATGAAAATCTCATTATTGCTTATGAACCTGTGTGGGCAATAGGCACTGGACTTACTCCAACACTTGAAGATATAGAAGTGATACATAAAGAGTTGAAGCAAAAATCTCACGCTCCTCTTCTATATGGAGGAAGTGTCAAAGTTACAAATGCAAAAGAAGTCTTGGCATGTGAGAATGTGGATGGTGTCTTGGTCGGAAGTGCAGCACTCTATGTGAATCATTTTTGTAGCATGATTAGCTATGCTCAAGAGTTAAATAAATAAATAAATAAATTAAAAAACAGGGAGAAATAAAGTATGGTAATGAAAGGTAAAAGAGGTCTGATAGTTGGACTAGCGAATAATAAATCAATTGCATACGGTATAGCAAAAGCATGTTCTGAGCAGGGGGCTGAGATGGCATTTACTTACTTGAATGATGCACTTAAAAAGAGAGTTGAGCCAATAGCTAAAGAGTTTGGAAGTGATAAAATTTATGAGCTTGATGTATCAAATGAAGAGCATATGGCAGGAATCGCTGAGTTAATAGAAAAAGACTTTGGAAAGATTGACTTCTTAGTTCATTCTGTAGCATTTGCACCAAAAGAGGCACTAAGTCAGCCTTTTATTAAAACCACAAAACAGGCATTTCAAATTGCTATGGACATATCTGTTTATTCTCTTATTGATTTAACAAATCGTTTAGAATCAGTTTTGAGTGACGATGCTTCAATCCTTACACTTACATATCTTGGTGGACCAAAATACATACCAAATTACAATGTTATGGGCGTAGCAAAAGCTGCACTTGAATCGACTGTAAGATATATGGCAGTTGATTTAGGTAAAAAAGGTCAAAGAGTAAATGCTATCTCTGCTGGACCTATCAGAACTTTAGCTGCTGCTGGTATTGGTGATTTTAAACAGATTCTTAACTGGAATGAGGCAAATGCACCTTTAAAGAAAAATGTAACAACTTCTCAAGTTGGTAACTCTGCAATGTACTTACTTAGTGATTTAGCATCTGGTGTCACTGGTGAGGTTCACTATGTGGATAGTGGATACAACATCATGGGCATGGCTGCTGTTGAGACAAATCCAGAGGGTAAAACTGTTCTTTCTTGGGATATGCGAAATAAATAGTTTTTAAGACCGACTTTAGTCGGTCTCTATCTGAAGTTATTTATGCTCCATTACTTATATCTGATATAATCTTTCTTATGCTATTCCTATCTAAAAAACTTTTTTATATTTTATTTATGTTGTTTCTTATATCTATTATCTCATTTTTAGCTATCCACTCAGCACCAAATAGTTTTTTTGGAGCAGGTGAACTAAACCCAAATATGACTAAAGAGGCGATTGAACAGTTAAAAGCAGTATATGGGTTAGATAAATCGCTTTCACAGCAGTATATTGACTGGGTGGTAAATATACTTACCCTAAATTTTGGCATATCATTTGTAAGTGGTCAGGATGTTAGTGCTGAAATACTTAAGCGACTGCCCGTTACACTGATTATGAATATAACAGCTCTTATATCTGTTTTTGTTGTTTCACTCTATCTTGGTATAAAAGCAGCACTGGAGTACGAAAAAAAAACTGACTATATTATCCGTCAAATCTCTTTAATCTCTTTTTCTATGCCATCTTTCTACCTCGCACTACTTTTTATAATCTTTTTTTCACTAAATCTAGATCTTTTTCCCATAGCAGGACTTCACTCTATCGAGGAAAAAACAGGCTTTGCATATTACACAGATATGGCATGGCACTTAGTCTTACCAGTAGGGGTTATGATTTTTGTAGGTTTGGGCAGTATGATAATCTATATCCGTTCTCTGACTTTGGAGATATTAAAGAGTGATTACTACTACTTTGCACTCTCTCGAGGGATTGAAAAAAAAGATCTGTTTCGCTACTACATACTACCAAATCTACTCCCTCCAATAGTTACACTTTTAGGATTATCACTCCCTGGACTTATAGGTGGCAGTGTGATTTTAGAATCTATTTTTGGCATAGAGGGAATGGGACAACTTTTTTTTATGTCAGCTCTTAGTCGTGATTATCCCATAATAATGGGAACTTTGATGATTACTTCTTTTTTAACACTCTTAGGAAATATGTTTGCGGATTTAATTCTTTTGAAATTAAATCCGTATATGAAAAGAGGGTAGGTAAATTATAAGTAATGATTGAGACTTCTAATTAATCCTAAACTAGACTCCGTATTTGCTAATTATTCAGAGAGTTCGATTATTAAGAAATAGCTACTTTTTTTGCTAAAGTTTGTTGAATAAAAGCATTTAAACTAATTCCAGCTTTTAAGGCTTCTTTATATATTTTTTTATGTAGTTCAGGATCTATTCGTACATTAAAAACGCCCTTATAAACTTTTTGTGGTTCTCTTTGTAACTCTTTACAAGTTGCTAGATATTCATCAACTACAGTATGAAAATTTGTTTCTAGTTCATCAGCAAAATTTGCTTCAAAAGTAATTAAATCATCAATCATCTCTAGCTTACCAAAAAAGCATTTATCTTCATGTGAATACTCAATACTTCCAATATAACC
>JAGHAW010000122.1 GCA_021161305.1 Sulfurimonas sp. | reverse complement strand
TTTCATCTTTATCATGTGCAGATATTGTTTCTACTTTATAATCTCTATTTTGACTCTTTTGAAAAACAAAGTAGTAATTATCTCCAAGGTACTTTGTGTTACTGAGAATCAATATAATTCTCTCCTGCATCTCTTTTTGACTAAGGCTATCTCTATTTTTTAGATAAAAAATATTTATAAGATTATATGCTCTATCAACTCTTCTTTTTAATCTTGCTTGTAATTTTTCTTTTATCTGCTGTTTTTTATACTTGATTTTTGAAACTAAAGCATCTACTTCCTCTCTAATTAACTCTTTTTGCTCACTATAATACTTCTGTCTATACTCTTTAACATTGGTGTTAAACTCTCTGCTATCAAAATATATATGAAATACAGATACCAGCAAAGAGGTAAAAAAAACGGATAGCGTAGGAAATATTACAATTTTTTTTAAATAATCTCTATCTTTCATATATCTCTTTTTAAGGTACTGTAATTTGTTTTAAAGGTTCACTAAAAAAGTAACCTTGATAACCACATATATCAAGCTCTTGAACTTTTTTATAAACATCTTCGTTGTGTATATATTCAGCAATTACTTCTATATCCATCTCTTTTGAAAATGTTGCTATAGCCTTTACAAGTATAAAAGCATTTACATCTCTGTCTATATTTTTTATAAGTGAACCATCAATTTTTATGAAATCCGGTTTAAGCTCAATCAAGTGTGAGAAGTTTGCATAACCACTGCCAAAATCATCTATGGCAATTCTTACGCCTAATCTCTTCATATCCATTATAAAGTCTCTCACAATACTAAAATTTTCTATACTTTCAGTCTCAAGTATCTCAAATATAAGCTGATTAGCTATGTCTGTAGTTGCCAACTGCTCTTTTACAAACTCTACTATATCTCTATTTGATATATCTTCGTAAGAGAGATTTATAGAAAATGACTCTTTTCTATCTTTGAAAGCATTTATAGATTTTCTAATCATTGTTTTTGTAAGTTCATTATAGTAAGGCGTTTTTTTAATTGCATCTATAAAAAAATATGGTGATATTATATTTTCATCCTCAACTATACGAACCAGACACTCATAAGTAACACTATCTTTTTTAATAATTGGCTGAAAAAATGGTACAACCCTCTCCTCTGTGAGTGCCTTTTTAACCATCTCAACAGCTTTTAAATCATCAAGGTACTTTTCTCTCAATCCAAAATCATCTGAATATACCAAAAGTGGCTGATGTGTTTTCTTGGCATGATTAAGTGTCATATCTGCACACTCCAAAAAGTTGTCATTGTCAATACCGTGAACAATAGAAACAGTAACTGATAGATTTACTTTTATAAAAAAATCATCAACATGTGCATCAATCGCACTAGAAGCTATATTTTCTATCACACTCTTTGCTTTTTCTATACAAAACTCTAAACTATTACCCTTTATATTTAAAAAAACAAACTGATCACCGGAAATTCTATGTACACTACACTCCCCTGCAGCAGTTTTGGTCAATATTTTTGATACATTAACAAGTATATCGTCACCGATTTTTTCACCATATGTGCTATTTATAGCTGAAAATTTATCAATATCAATAAGCATTAAACCATTTGATCTATAGCGTTTAGCATTTTGAAGCAGTGCATTTCTATTTTCAAGACCAGTTAGTCCATCATGGTAGTAAAGATGTTCTATCTTTTGTGTTTTTTCTTTTACTTTAGATTCTAAATTTATTTTATAATCATAATTATCTTTTTTCAGTTGTATATTTTCTACAGATTTACACAAAACATCAACAAACTGCTCAAACTCTATAGGCTTAAGCAGATAACCATCTATACCAATGCGTATCGTATCTATAAAATAACCAGATTCATTATGTGCAGAGAGAATTAAGATAGAAACATCATGATTTACTTCTCTTATCTTATTTATCATCTCTATCCCATTCATTCGTGGCATATTAATATCACTGATAACTAAATCATATTCATTTTCTTGAAATTTCTCCCACCCATCAATTCCATCGACTGCTACACCAATATGCTCAAAAAAGTTCTCCAATGTTCCAAGAGTAGAAACTCTTGCTTCTTCATTATCTTCAACATAGAGTACTTTTACAGTTTTACCAATTTTTATAAGTTGTGCAACGCTCTCCTCATTCATTTACTTTCCTTAATTTTAAGTGGTATTTTCTCATTTTAAATCTTAACTTTTTACTTCACTCATCATATTGTCAATAACAACAAATAGTTCTGAACTAGCCTCTTCTGCTTTTTTAAAGTGATCTATTACTACATTTATATCTTGCAGACAAACACCTGTTTTAACACATGCCATAGCAGAGATTGCATGGTCATGCACTGCTGAATGTGGTTTCTCAATTTGTGCATAACTTGGAGTATGTGAAAAGAGTTTTTTACCCTCACTGCTAAACCATTTACCAAAACGACAACTTTTATGAGTATCGAGATCAGCATCTTTGGAGTTAAAGACTCCGTCATAAGCATGAACTTTAAAGAGTATATGGTCAAGTTTTGCCAAAGTTGCAAAAAGCTCATAGGTTGTATGTTGATTATCTTTTCCAATAGTTTCTGAATTAACTATCAATTTGTGAAGTGTCTCTTTAAAATTTTCAAGATTAGTAGTAGAACCATTTGCTTCAACTTCTAACTTTTCACTATCTTCGTGCATAGTCGAAGCATTTTGTTTTAGGGTGGAGATATTTATCTCTACTTCTGAAGTTGCTTTTTGAGTTCTCTCTGCCAGTTTTCTAACCTCATCAGCAACAACAGCAAAACCTCTACCATGCTCACCTGCACGAGCAGCTTCTATGGCAGCATTTAGTGCAAGTAAGTTTGTCTGGTCTGAAATATCTTTAATCAGATTTATCACTTCTGATATACCGACAACACTATCATTAAGATCTTGAGCATTGGTTCTTAAACCATTTGCCATCTCTATAATTGCGTCTATATTGAAGATACTATTTACATTCTCTTCAACTTCAACCATAATTTTAGAGCCTTCGCTATTTAAACGGTTAATCTCATCCTGCTTTTCCATATTGCCCTCAATCTCTCTTTGGACAAATTTTATATTATTAACACAACCATTTGTAAGGTTTTGAGTTAAAGCACTTTTTAATTTATTCTCTTGAACAATATCATTTACTTCCTCTTCTCGATTAGCATAATTGCTATTCTCATCTCTTAAAAGAGCAATATCATTTTCCAATGTTTCTATTCTTGTTTTTAGTTCTTGATTTTCAGCTTGAAGTGCTTTACTTTGACCAAACATAATTTACCTTTATTTAAATATTTAATAACAACTATAACATTTTAGTGTGTCACATTAGTGTCAAAAAAAAAAGGGGGGGGGTATTATTTAGTTAGTAAAAGAGTTAATTCTGATGCTTTTTTAGAATCCATTTTTGTTAAAATCTGTCCTACTGTTTTTGGTTTTAGTGACCTTAAAATTGCAGTTGCTTTATCAGGACTCATATCAGAGAGTATTTGAGCAGAGGCTCCTGCTTTCATCTTTGCAAAAGTTTGAGCAATTTTACTCATTTTAATATCTTTTAACTTTTTTAAAATCTCTTCATTTTGCTTGAGCTTTGTTCTAACAGAATCCTCTCTTTTAGTAATCTCTAAAAGTTTTCTATCAACAACTTCCTCTTTTTGAGTTAAGTTTATCTCTTTTTTTCTTAGTAGCTCTTCTGTTGCAATTTTCAAGGCACTTAGTGCTTGTCTCTGCTCATCTATGCGTTCAAGTTCAACTAGAAGTTCACCCTTTCTCTCTTTGAAAATTTCGCTACATTCAAAAAGTCTCTCACTTGTCTCTAATGCACTAAGAGAGGATAATAAAAAAACAGATATTAAAAACAGCTTCACTTATTTTCCTTTTGTCCGTATGTCATCAGAGCCACTTCATCTAACTCTTTTGCTTCTTGAAGTTTTTTCGCTTTAAGTATCTTTTTAATCTCTTCAAGTTCTAAGTATTTAAACTTTTCATGCTC
>JAGHAW010000184.1 GCA_021161305.1 Sulfurimonas sp. | reverse complement strand
ATTTTCATGGACATAAATATGCCTGTAATGGATGGGTACACAGCAACGATAAAAATAAGACACGACAGCAGATATAATCAACTTCCTATTATTGCATTAAGTGCTTTAACCTCTGTATCTGAAGTGGATAATATGTTCACTACAGGAATGAATGGTTATCTAGCTAAACCACTTAAAAAAGAAAAACTCTTTACAGTATTTACACTTTTTGTAACTAAGAGAGCTGAAAATAACAAAGTAGAAGAAAGAGAAGAAAAAACTATTACTCAACTAGATGGTTTAAATATTAAACTAGGTATCTCTCAATCAAGTTCAAGTGAGGTATTTTACAAAGAGATACTCTTAGAATTTAAAGATGCATACAGCCATAGTTCGGATGTTTTTGAAAAACTTGTAACTGACTTTAGATACGAACAACTTAGAATGTTATGCCTTGATTTAAAAGGGTTATCCGGAGCAATCGGTGCACAAGACATGCAAAACTTAACAACAGAAGTACTTCAAAAATTATTATTTAAAAAATACGAGCTAATTCCTAGTTTTGTTGAAAAATATTCTAAAGAACTTAAGAAATTAAATAAATCTATTGATGAATATACATCATAGTATTTTTATTCTTCCTATACTTTACATATATAACAAAGTTTATCATTAGAATTTGTACTAAAAAACATATTGCACTTATCACATCTTCTTACATTAAAGGAGATTAGATTTTGCACTGTTGGCTTAAAAAACTCTTTTATATTATATGAAGTTAAAAGTGTTATTGCATTTGATTCGCACACATCATGGCAGAGATTACATTTTATACAAAGAAAAGGGTCAAAATCTATCTTAGAGTTTTTCATATCTGAGGTCAAAGCCCCTGTTGGACAGACTCTATAACAGTTCTGACATGCTGTGCAACTCTCTTCGTCTATAATCTTTTGAGAAGTAAATGTAATTTCTGTAGCATCCACTACATGATACTGTGAGGGTTTTGGCACTTTTTTTATAGCTGTAAAAAATATCTTTCTTTTTTCGGGAATATATTTTTGTTTTAAAAGTGATATATCTTCTTTTTTTACACAATGTTCAATCAATTCATTAGTTGCTTTTTTAACCTCTTTTTCAAATTCTGTTAAACTTATAGAACGAAAAAAATCTTTTCTACTACTCTCTTTAGCAACTCTTTTATCTTCATAACAGACATTTTGCAACTTTATCTCAGCTTCACTTTCCATAGCTTCAAGCAGATATGAAGCCTCTTCATAGTTCTTAATTATTTGTGGATAACATTTTGGGGCTATCTCACAACTTTTACAATGCCCCATATCTAAAACTACCCGTTCTTTTAAAATTGCCATTGATATAAGGTACTCAACACTTAAAGCTGCAATACATGGGACATTTTTTCTACAAGAGATAAAACCTGCATTTTTCTCCTCAACAAAATCAAAAAAGAAATTGACTAGATTAAAATCATCTAAAGAGAGTGCTTCATTTGGACAAACTGCATCACACGCTCCACATGCCACACAAGCTGAAATATCAATAATCGGAAGTGGGTTATTGCCAACTATAATGGCATTTGTAGGGCATATAACTTCACATAAGCTACATTCACTCTCTCTACTTAATGAGCGAATACATTTAGTGGCATTTAGTTTAATCATTTTTAAAAACTAATTCATTCTCATGATAAATAGAGAGTGATGGAAATGCAAATTCAAGTTCATTTTTTTCAAAAATTTCCATTATTTTATGCATAATATCCTCTTTAGTTTTTAACCAATCTTCCCACTGAGTAGATTTTGTAAAACAGTAAACCAAAATATTTATACTTGAATCTGAAAATTCATCAAGATAGACTAAAAGAATTTTTTTAACGCCTAAAGCATCTGATCTTGAAACAAGCCTATTTTTTCTTCTCTTTTTATACTCATATAGAGTGTTTTTAGTAGCAATTTGAGGATGTTTATCCAGCATATCACGAATCTCATCTACAGCATTTTGTATATTTTGTGATGAAGAGTTATATTTAACACCTAGACTCATCTTTATGCGACGCCCAAGTTCTCTTTTATCCCAGTTTTTAACCTCTTTATTTGCAAGTGTTGCATTTGGAATCGCAATCAGAGCATTATCAAAAGTTCTAAGCGTTGTAACCCTCAGACCAATCTCTATAACAACACCCTCTTGTCCATCTATAACAATCCAATCACCCTGTGAAAAAACATCACTAATCAATATAGAGAGAGTTCCAAAAAAGTTTGAAAGGCTATCTTTTGCTGCTAAAGCAACTGCAAAACCACCAATACCAAGACCAGATAAAACAGCTGTTAAATCTACACCCACTAAATATAGCATAAGCAGTAAACCTATAATCAAAATCATAAAATTGATAATCTTAATACCAACATTAATCATCTCATTTTTTATCTTACTATCTGTATAATCAAACTCATGAATTTTAATAGTTGCTATAACATTTATAACTCTATAAATAAGCCACACAATAAAAAAAGCATATAAAATATTAAATGATTTACTTAAATTTTCAAGATGAATAAAGTCATTGTAAATATATATAGTTAATTCAAGATTTATAAGT
>JAGHAW010000049.1 GCA_021161305.1 Sulfurimonas sp. | reverse complement strand
GGATGAACTTCGTCATGCACTTGAAGATGCAGAGGATATGGGTTTATCAACAGTTCGAGTCGATGGAACGCATAAAAGACACTCTGCCGTTATACCTTTCTCTGCAGTGCATGTCATAGTTCCTCACAACAAAGAAAAAGAAGCTATTTTAGCAGCAAAAGAGGCAGGTGCTAGAGGAGTAACCATTATGCCTGCTCATGGAATGGGCTTAGCAGAAATGAGCAACTTCTACAATAGACTTCATAGCGATTCAACAGATTCAAACCTAATGTTTATTGTATCAACTAAAAAAGTTTCAAAAATTATCAAACAGGTGATGAAAAAACTAGATATTACCGGAGATGGTGATGGTATAGCCTACTCCTACCCAGTCACACATGTTAAAGGTCTTAGACTAAAAGCCAAAGACCTATAAAAACTATTTTAACAAATCACTATAGTCATACTTAAGAGTATCCATATAGTATTTGTTTTTTATAGTAATAATTCTATCATCTTTTTTAGCTCTCTTTTTAAATCTAGCTTTTATTTTTTGACTTTTTTTATTGGAAATTTTAGCATTTTTTAAATACTTTTTTAGAGATAAAATTTTATGTTTATTTTCCTTTTCTATCTCTATCTCTGCATCTAAATGTTCTATCTCTGCAACTTCTTCAAGAGGAGTGTTTAACATAAACTTGGAGGAAAAAGAAGTGAGTATATTTTTCAACTGCTCATCTTTATCTCTATAAATCTGCTCTATTCTTACGCGTTCTTCTATAAGCATCTGCTCTTTTTGATCTCTTAAAACTCTAGTTTCATCTTCCAATGTTTCAACTCTATTTTGAAGTTTAGCATTTTGCTCTTCTAAAAGTTTATAATATCTATCACTATGAGAAACAACTCTCTTTTTAGCCGACCCTCTACTGTTTCCCATAGAAGAAGGAGCAATCTTATCAACGATAACCGACTTAACCCCATTCTCCACAACACTTTGCAAAGAGTTCCGTCTTACTCGATTATGTATAGCCTCTTTAGACACTCCAAAATACTCGGCAGCTTCCAATATAGTCATCTTAGGCATTTGGAAATCCTTTTATCTCATGTTTTCAAAAACAAGAGGAGCTTCCCACTCACCCTCACGAACCATAGCCATAACTTTTTGCAAGTCATCCAGCTTAGCACCTTTAACACGAATAGAATCACCCTCTATTTGAGCATTTACCTTTAGCTTCATCTTTTTTATATCAGCAGTTATCTTTTTAGCCTCTTTTGATTCTATATAATCAACCACTTTAAATGTAACTTTTCTATTTCCACCAGAAGAATCTTCAACTTTAAGCTCATCAAGAACTTTTGAAGATAAGCCCTGCTTTAAAAACTTTGCTATAACTATATCTTTTAGAGCATCTAGTTTATTATCACTTGAAGCTATTAGAACTAAAGTTTTTGCTTTTTCATTGTGAGTAACTTCATAAGTCGTACCCTTAAAATCATATCGATTAGAAACTTCCCTATCTACAAGATTGATAGCATTTTTAAAGTCTTGCATATCTATTTTTGCTGTAATATCAAACGAGTGTTCTTTAGCCATTTATAATTCCTTAATTTTATTTCATAAAATAAAGAGAACCTACCATCTATTTATCACGCTATCGAAAGTAATTCCGATACCTACGCTAACGCTAGATTTTACTCAGCGTAAGGCTCAAAGAACTTGTTCTTTTTTATTTTATAACAAATATTTGAGTTATTATAACATATTTTAAAAGTGTGTTAGTTATTTTATTAAAAACTAGGGCTTCCATCAAAACCAAACCCACCGCCAAAGTTAGCAAAGTTTGGGTCACTATATCCAGCCATTACAGATTTTGAACGAAGTTTTTCTATATCTAATTTACTTGAGATTCCTTGTGGGCAAACAAGGCTACATTCATTACACAAAGTACAATCCCAAACACCGTTTGTCTGAATATTTTCTATCTTTGAGTCACTCTTACCCTCTCGTTTATCACTAACATATTTCCAAACTCTAGTTAGTGAAAATGGTCCTAAGAACTCATCATTAACTGCATAAACAGGGCAAACACTATAACATGAACCACACAAGATACAATCACTTTGAATCTCGTTAATCTTTTCATCTTCTTGGGTTATTGAAGGCGTATTGATGTGTGGATTTAACCAAGCTTTTGCTTTAAAATTAAAGTTATAAGCTCTATCCATATTTACAACCAAATCACGAATAATAGGAGAGTTTTTAAGAGGCTCCACAAAATCACCATCTTGGACTTTATGTCCACATGCCAAGACCTCTCTACCATTTACGCGAACAGAACAACTTCCACAAACACCACTTCTACACCCACTAGCAAAGGTTAGTGTGGCATCTTGTTTGGATTTTATCTCATTTAAAACAGTTAAAAGCGTAGCATCTTGCATATTAACTTCATACTCTTGTATATCTTCTCTTTGAATTGAAATTTTCATGCTACTACTCCATCTTTATCTACTATGGTATGTGACGCAAAATTTTCATCTTCATTTGGAAAATCTGCTCTAAAGTGAGCACCTCGACTCTCTTCTCTTGAGATGGCTCCTTTTAAAATCAACCTACTCAACTCCAACATATTTTTAAACTCTAAAAACTCTATAAGATTTGTATTATAAATTTTTGATTTGTCACTGACACCCATTTTAGGTAGTTGGGCTATGTAGTTTTTTACTTTAACTAGCACTGATTCTAATATTTTTTTATCTCGTGAAATCCCAACATCTTTGTAAAATATATTACCTAACTCTTCTCTTATTTTATAAAAATCAATCTCTGGATTAACATTCCCACGCTGGAGCATGGGAACGAGTTCTTCATCACGAGTAGAAGAGGAAACTCGTTCCCACTCTCCCGAGCGGGAACACATACTTTTCTCGTTCCCATACTCTGCGTGGGAATGCATACTAGCATTCATATCTTTAACATATTTTGCAGCATTAACTCCCGCCTGTTTTCCAAAAACAACAAGCTCTAAAAGTGAATTTCCACCAAGACGATTAGCCCCATGAACTCTATGATTCGCACACTCTCCAACAGCATAAAGCCCTCTGACTTTTGTGCATGATTTATCATCTACTTCTATCCCACCCATAGTATAATGAGCAGAAGGTTTTATAGGTACAAGGTCATAAACAGGATCAACATTTTCATAAAGTTTTGCTAGTTTTCTCTCTTGTGGAAGTTCTTCATCTATAAATTTTTCACCAAGATGGCGAATATCAATAAATATATCTTCACCTTTTAACATCTCATTATGAATAGCACGAGAAACTTCATCACGAGGAGCCAACTCATTGGTAAATCTCTCGCCCTTAGAGTTTAGCAAATATCCACCTGCTCCCCTCGCACTCTCTGAAATCAAGATAGAAGAGCCTTTTAAGGCAGTAGGATGAAACTGTATAAATTCCATATCACTAACCCTTGCACCTGCTCTAATTGCCGCAGATATTCCATCTCCTGTTGAAGCTGTTGAGTTAGTTGAATACTTGTCGTAAATCCTTGCATAACCACCAGTTGCAATGACAACAGAACTACTCTCATAACTCTCAACTTCTCCGGAACGAATATCTAAAACAGTTGCACCACAAACACTATCTTTATTAGTTATAAAATCTAGCAAATACTTCTCATTTAGTATTTCAATCCCATATGCCAAGCATCTATCATAAAGAGTATGAAGTATTTTAAGACCTGTATAGTCTTGAGCATAACAAGCACGAGGGGCAGAAGCACCACCCAAAGTTCTTTGAGCAATTTTTGCATCTTTAGTTCGAGAAAAACATACACCGATAGAGTCCAACCACTTCACAGCCTCAGATGCACTCTCGCATAAAAGTCTTACTGCTTCTTCGTTTGCTATTGACTTAGCAGATTTTAGAGTATTTTGAACATGAGCCTCAACGCTATCTTCACCTACATTACCAAGTGCGGCATTTATTCCACCCTGTGCCATACAAGTTTGACTTCTTGTCGGATACTCTTTAGTTATAACTCTTACTTTTGCACCAGATTCATAAGCATGTAAAGCTGCTACCAAACCTGCTCCACCTGCACCTATAATTAAAACATCACTCTTCATATAAATCCTATAAAATAATTCAAACTTCTAATTAATAATCTGTGCCAAAAAGTAGTATCTAGCTACTCTTAAGCTCCCAACTATTAAAACAAACCAAACAAACCTCAACCTAACAAGCCCAGCTACAACTGTTAGTGGGTCTCCAACTATCGGCAACCATGATAAAACCAAAGCATAATATCCATAACCATGACCATATCTATACGCTTTTTTTCCAACTTGTGATTTTAACAGTTTTATTTTTGTTTTTTCATAAAGCAAATAACCTAAAAAATAGTTAAAGACTATTGCTAGAATATTTCCAAATGAAGCAGACAAAAGAGCATTAAACAGAGGCATATCTGATTCTAAAGCTATAACAAATGCAACTTCAGAACTAAAAGGCAGAATCGTAGCTGCTAAAAAAGCAGAAAAAAATAGAGCTAGTTCAGAGATGAAATATTCTCAATAACACAAGAGATAAGTCTCTCCCTTGCTTCGACAGAAGCCCAAGCTATATGAGGTGTTACATAGATATTATCTCTGTTTTTTACACTTAAGAATGGATGATTTTCTTTCATTGGCTCACAAACCAAAACATCCAGACCAAAGTAGATATTTTTCTCATCAACTATTCTTGCAATAGCATCTTCGTTTACAATACCACCGCGACCAAGATTTAAGATAGTTACTCCATCTTTACAAGTTAACAACCGTTCATAATCTAAAAGATCATTGGTTCTTTCATTTAGAGGTGCATGAATAGAGATAATATCACATGTTTTCAAAAGTGTTTCCAAACTAGCACGCTGATAATCATAGTTTCGATTTACTCCACTTGTTGAGTAGTAAAGAATATCTGCTCCAAATGCTCTAGCTATATTTGCAACCTCACTACCAATAGCTCCAAGACCTATAACTCCCCACTTTTTACCTTTTATCTCAAAAAATGGTTTTGAAACATCTGTAAAGATTGAGCTCTTGGAGTATGAGCCATTTTTTACATAATCATCATAATATTTTGAGTGTCCCATCAAATAAAATAGGATTGAAAATGTATGCTGAATTACAGAATCGGTTGAATATCCTGCTACATTTTCTACTTGGATATTATATTTTTTAGCAGCTTCTAAATCAACATTATTCATACCAGTCGCTGCCACACATATAAGTTTTAGCGTTGGTGTATTTAGCATGTGAACATCAGCTATAACAACTTTGTTAGTAACAATAACATCGCAGTTTGTTATGCGTTTTTGTATCTCATCTTCTGGTGTAGTTTGAAAAACTTCAACTTCGCCAAGAGAATCAAAACCACTTAAATCTGTCTCTCCAAAAGTCAAAGCATCAAGTAGAACTATCTTCACTTATGCGTCTTTTATCTTTGTAATCAACTCACGAGACTTCTCTAACGCTTTTTCAACCTCATCAAAGACAAGAGCAACAGCGAGTCTTCTGCCTTTGTGAGCTTCTGGTTTAGAGAATACTCTTACAAAACTGTTATCAGAAAACAGACTATCATCTACATCTACAACAGGAGCAAAATTATGAACTTCTGACTTAAATGCCGCACTTGCACCATCTCCATAAAAAGTAAAACCAAGAGGAAGTCCTAAAACAGCACGAAGATGAAGAGCAAATTCACTTTGACTCTGCGTAATAAGCGTTACCATTCCTGTATCATGTGGACGAGGAGAAACTTCACTGAAGTAAACTTCATCGCCTTTTATAAACAACTCAACACCAAAAAGCCCTCTACCGCCTAAACCATCTGTAATAGTCTTAGCCATATCTTTAGCTTTTTTCTTTGCTACTTCACTCATCTGCATCGGTTGCCATGAAAAAACATAGTCTCCATCTCTTTGTTCATGCCCTATTGGTTCACAGAAAACTGTCTCTTTCCCATTTCTGGCAGTAAGCAGGGTTATCTCATAATCAAAATCAACAAAAGCTTCAACAATCAACTCACTTGCATCACCTCTTGCTTCTTTCGCTTCTACCCATGAAGCTGGTATATCTTCTATGGTTCTTGCTATACTTTGTCCATGCCCTGAGGAACTCATAACAGGTTTAACTACACAAGGAAAGCCCAAACGCTGAGCTGCTTTTCTTAAGCCATCTTCAGTAGATACAAACTCGTAAGGACCAGTTTTAAGATCTAAAACTTCTGCAGCAAATGTACGAATATTTTTTCTATTCATAGTTTTACTTACTGCTTCTGCATTTGGAATCACATTGAAACCCTTAGCTTCAGCTTTAAAAAGAGCATCAATAGAGATAGCTTCAATTTCTGGCAAAATATAATCAGGCTTTTCACGATATATAATCTCTAAAAGAGCATCTCTGTCTTGCATATTTACAACATAAGAGCGATGAGCAACATGATGAGCAGGTGCATTTTCATATCTATCTACAGCGATAACTTCAAGCCCCAGTCTTTGAGCCTCGATAACTACTTCTTTTCCTAGTTCACCGGAACCTAGTAACATAATTTTTTTTGAATTTGATTTTAGAGGAGCTGAAAATTGCATCTGAATAATTCCTTTACTTCTTCTCGTTCCATAGCAGGAGCTTGGGAACGAGGGTGAATGAGTTTATTTTACTAAAGAAATTATATCGTAAAATTTATTTGCTGTAGGCATTCCCTTACATGGGGAGAAGTTTAGTTACTCTTTAGGAGCCAGTTTAAAAACTGGCACCTATCGTTTTAATCCGATAAGAGTTTCTAAAAGTTGATCCGAAGTGGTAATAGTTTTACCGTTTGCTTGGAAACCTCTTTGTATGATGATAAGCTGAGTTAACGATCTTGAAAGATCAACATTTGATGCTTCGAGAGCTGATGACTGAATAAATCCACGCCCGGCAGTAGCAGCTGTACCAATAATCGCATCCCCTGAATTGGCAGTTTGAATAAACACACTTCCACCCTCAGTTCCTAGACCTTCATTATTTGTAAATTTTGCCATAGCAATCTGAGCAAGACCAAATGAGCGACCATTGCTAAAAGAACCAACTAAAGTACCACTCTGATCGATTCTGATTCCAACTAAATCTCCACCAGTAAAACCATCTTGACTTATTCCAGATGTAGAAGATCTGCTATCAAAACTTGTCATCCCATCAAAGGCATTAGCTGTACCAAAACTAAGATTTACCTGTTGTTCTGGTGCAGAACCATTATTTCCAGAAAAAGATACATTTGGCGGATTATAAGTAGCTAACGAACCATCACTGTTAAACCTAATAGAACCATCTTTTTCATTAAACGGTGCTATTGTATCTATTGATGCTGGTTCTGGAACAGATAATTTCATATCCCATGTACTACCCGTAGCTTTATCTAGTGCTGTTTTTCGAAGCTCCATTCTAAGCGTGTGTTTAGAGCCTAATGAATCAAAAATATCTATAGAACTTGAGTGTGTTGCAGCATTAAAAGCTTGTGAAAATGCTTTACCTGTACTACCTGCTGGCAAAAGAGAGTTAAGTGCTGTCATATTGGTAGTAAATCTTATATTTTCTGTTGTGCTAACATCTGAGAAAGAGGTAATTTTAAGATTCATACTATAATCACCATCTGCTGAACCACCAGGATTTGTAATCTCAAATTTACCTTG
>JAGHAW010000078.1 GCA_021161305.1 Sulfurimonas sp. | reverse complement strand
TTACGGCATGGCGCTCAGAAGGCGAGTGCCCACCATCACGTTCAACAACTTTGCAAGGCAGATCAACTGGTGAACCAATGCCATATTTATCCCAAAGATTGATTTGGTCTAGCATCTCAATAGCTGACCAATAACCCTCAATCTCAGGTCTCTCATTATCACAACGAACTTTTTTAGAGATTCTAGTTCCAGTGGCTATCATAGTAGCATCATACTCAGTATCAAATCTTCTCATATCATCTGCATTGATTTTAGAGTTAACTATAAAGTTAACTCCCATATCTCTTACACATTCTATATCTTGATTATATTTATCAATAGGCATTCTATACTCTGGAACACCAACTGCAACTTCACCACCTAAAACCGGAAGTTCTTCATAAACATCAACTTCAACACCTTCAGCTGCTAAATAATAAGCAGTTGTAAGACCGGCAGGTCCAGCACCGATAACTGCAACTCTTTTATCAATCTTTGATTTTTTCTCTATTGGATGAAAAAATCCAAAACCGTGATCAGTTTCATAATCGGCACCCAATCGTTTAAGTTCCATAATAGACACAGGTGTATCAAGATTTGTACGACGACAAGCATCTTCACATGGATGTGGACAGACACGACCACAAACATGAGCAAGAGGCATAGTCTGACGAGTAGCTTTCAACGAATCATCAAATCTTAAATCTCTTACACCCTCAATATAACCAGGAATATCTACATGAGCAGGACAAGCATCTGTACATGGTGCTGTTATCTTGGCTATATATCCAACTTCTGCATGGTAGTGCTTAGACGGTTTTTGCTCATTTATACACAACATAAACTCATCTTCAAAGTGATTCATTAAATCTAAGATAGGATTTGGAACTGTTTTTCCAATCTCACACTTAGAAGTAATCTGCATACTTTTACCAATCTCTTTTAAGTGATCTAAATCAGATACAGAACCTTCACCACGAGCAATCTTATCAAGAGAATCATACAGAATTCGTCCACCCCATCTTCCAGGTGCACATCTTCCACATGCCTCAGAATACTCTTGATACTGAGCAGCATACTCCATTGCTAAACGAATCACATCCACATCTTCATCAAAGAGAGATACGCCATCCCAACCTATAAAGGCTTTAGAGGTGCGATTTTCATCGTATTGTGCTGGTAAATTATAAGCTGATTCTTCCCACTCTTCTTGGGGTTTACCGATATTATTTATCAGTTCACCGTTCCAAGTAGAAAAATAGACTTTACTCAAAATTCAAATCCTATCACTATTTTTTAACTACGATAGTCCAATCGACTTCGTTAAACTTTAAAGAGTTCATTAACTCATAACCACACTCTTTTACTAAATCAGCTGATTTTTGAATTGCTGTAAAATCACCAATTTCAAATAAAAAAATTGCAACTTCACTTGCATTGTGTTCGCCTAAAATCTCTTTCATACGAGGTTCAAACTCATTTTTTAATTTTCTTAAATCATATCTTTTCATATATTTAAATCCTTACTCTCAACTTGGCTTTGCACTCCAATTTGTAAATCAGCATTAACTTCGCTTAAAAAAGCAAAGCTATTTGCTTTTCTTAAGCTAATCATCTGTCAACCTCACCAAATACAATATTTGTAGTACCAATAATAGAAACAACATCTGGAATATAGTGACCAGGTAAAAGGTCAGTTAAGATTCCTGTGTGCCAGAAAGATGGAGCACGAAGCTTCAATCTATATGGGTATGGTCCACCTTGAGAATTTATAAAGAAACCAAGTTCACCTTTTGGTGATTCGGTTGCTACATATACTTCGCCAACCGGTGGTCTCATACCTTGAGTAACTAGAACAAAGTGTTGCATCAAAGAGTAGTTTTGAGTCATAATATCTAGCTTTGGAGCAGAGATATATTTTGGAGCGTGAGCCATTAACTCAGTCTCTCCCTTCTTAACACACTCTGCATACATATCTATTGTTTGATAAAGAATTTTTGCAGACTCTCTCATCTCTTCCATATATACACGGTAACGAGCAAAGTTATCTCCCTTATCAGAATAAGGTACATTAAATTCTACTTCATCATATAACTCATACGGCTCTTCTTTACGAATATCCCAAGCTACACCAGAAGCTCTAAGCATTGGACCTGTACAAGCCCATGAAAGTGCCATTTCAGTTGATATTGTTCCAACTTCTTCCATTCTCATAAGCCAGATACGGTTAGTATCAAGCAAATCTTCATAATCTTTAATATTTGCAGGAAGCTTGTCTAAAAAATCTTTTAGTTGAGCGATAAAAGTATCTTGAATATCTAAAGGAACACCACCGATACGGATAGCAGAGTGAGTAAGTCTAGCACCACAATAACCCTCGATAATATCCATCAAATACTCCCTCTCACGGAAAGTATATAAAAATACTGTCATAGCACCAATATCTAGTGCTGTAGTAGCTAACCAGAAAAGGTGGCTCATCAAACGGTTAATCTCTAAAATCATCATTCTAATAACTTTAGCACGACGAGGAACTTCTAAGCCTACAAGCTTCTCAACAGCTAAAGCAAAACCATAGTTATTTGACGATGAAGCGATATAATCCATACGGTCAGTTGTCGGCATAAACTCATTATAAATCATATTTTCAGCCATCTTCTCCATACCACGATGAAGATATCCAACATCCGGATGAGCTTTTACAATCTGCTCTTGTTGAAGATGAAGCATTAAACGGAGTTGTCCGTGAGCAGAAGGATGCTGAGGACCAAAGTTTAATACAAGTTCATTATCTTCTCTATCAAAAGTGATATTTTCAAAAAACGGTGTTAATCTATTTGTTACTTGTGCCATATTACTACCTATTTATATCATCAATAATTACTGATGACTCTTTATCAAATTTCTTAATCAAGAACACACCACCATCTTCTTGATAAGTTTGCTCTGTTTTAGGCTCATCACCGGTGATTTTAGTTCCTTTAGGTACTTCATGACCTAAACGAGAAAATCTCTCTGAATCATAACGGTCAACTCTTGCCGTATCACGAAGTTCAGGACCTATTATCTCTCTAGCTTCTTTTCCATAAATCTTATCTACTTCATACCAAGCAGCAAACTCATCGCCTTGAAGTGGGTAAGTTTTAAGAAGAGGATTTCCTTGCCAATCATAAGGC
>JAGHAW010000171.1 GCA_021161305.1 Sulfurimonas sp. | reverse complement strand
GTATTTACTCTTACCCCAAACTCTCCAAGTTCAAGTGCTGCGATTCTGGCTAACTGAGTTTGTCCAGCTTTTGCGACTGAGTAAGCAGCTGCACCTTTTCCGGGAGCAGGAAAGTTTTTGGAAGCTACCATAACTATTGCAGGGTCAATTCCAAGTTTTAAAAATGGAGCAGTTTCACGAATTAGCTTTTGATGAGCGGTAAGATTTATATTCATGCTTTTTTGCCAATTCTCATCACTTAATACATCAAGGTTTTCACTCGGTGTGAAGATTCCGGCGTTGCTCACAACTATATCAATCCCACCGAAATTTTTAACTGCGATTGAAACTGCATTTTGAATATCATCACTTGAAGTTAAATCACACTTAACTCCAATCATATCAGGTTTATTAAAAATAGTCTCAACTTCAGGATTCACATCCAAAACTACAACTGCACATCCACGAGCATTTAACATCTTCGCAATAGCTAAACCAATTCCACTGGCTCCCCCAGTTACAAGAGCAACTTTACCGTTAAACTCAGGAGCAGAACCAGATTTTTTTAGTTTAGCTTGTTCTAACGACCAATACTCCACTTCAAAAATTTTTGCAGCACTCAGAGCCTTATATCCGCCTAATATTTCAGCTTTTAAAATTGCTTCAAAAGTATGGTCGTTTATATCTTTTATAATATTTGCTTCTTTGGCATTTTTTCCAAAAGAGAGAGTTCCTCTGTTTTTAAGTATCGCAAAATTTGGTGCTGGATTTAGAAGTGTTTCATCTGTTTTATTATTTTGAAAACAGTGCTCATAATCAACTATATAGTTTTGTAAATCTGATTGAAAATCTTCACCTAAAATAGCAGGGATTCTTTTTGTTCTTATCACATGGTCTGGAGTTAGTGGACCTTGTGTTGCGATTTGTTCTATGTTTTGTTTTGAAAAATAAGTAGCTAAATCTGAATCATTTAAGATAGATATTGTTGCCTGTCCTTTTAGGTTTGCTACTTCTTTTCTGATTTGAGCTAATTGTATAAGTTCCAACGCAGGAGCATTGGAACCAGTTTGTTTGGCATTGGAACCAGACTCTGAACTCGTTCCCATGCTCTCGCGTGGGAATGCATACTCAGCCCCATTATCAACCAAATATCTCTCAGCCTTATCAACCAACTCAATAGTTTTCTCATAAGATTTCTTAGCATCATTATTAAAAGTAAAAAGACCATGATTCATCAAAACCATTCCCTCTAATTCACTCCAATCAACATCTCTAGTCATATCATAGATAAGTTTTGCAAGAACAAAGCCAGGCATGATATAGGGAATAATCAAAACCTTATCTCCATAAAGCTCTTTTATTTTTTGCTCGCCACCCTCAGTATTTGTAATTGTCACAACTGCATCAGTATGAGTATGATCAACAAATTTAAAAGGAATCAAAGCGTGTAGAATCGCTTCAACAGAAGGATTCGGTGCAGATGGATTAGTCATAGCAAGTCTTTGATACTTAACCATATCTGGGTCATTTAACTCTTTTAACTCTGCCATTTTAAGAAGCATATCCATCTTAACAGGAGCAAAACCCTCAGCTTCAATAGTAGCCAAATCCCAACCGCTACCTTTTACATAAAGTATCTCTTCAACTTCACCAAAAAGATTTGTTGCAGTTGATTTTACAGAGGTATTTCCACCTCCATGCAAGACTAAAGAACTATCTTGTCCAAGCAATCTTGAAGTATAAACTCTCAGGTCTAAATCTGTTTTGTATTTTTTTGCTTCACTGTCATTGTATAAACTTTTCATATTTTTTTATCCTCTAAATTTTTCTTTCTACCTAGCGTTTAGTTAAATTTCTTCTTTATCTCTTGAAAATCTGCTTCACAAATTCCCTTATCAGTTATAAGTCCTGTTATAAGTCTCGCCGGTGTAACATCAAAACCGTAGTTTATCGCAGGTGAGTCTTTTGGAGTTATCAACACCTCTCTAACAACTCCATCGCAATCTACTCCACGCATATACTTAACCTCATCTTCACTTCTAAGCTCGATAGGAATCTCTTTTACTCCATCTTTTATATCAAAATCAAAAGTTGAGACTGGAATCGCCACATAAAAAGGGACATTATTATCATATGCCGCCAAAGCTTTTAGATATGTTCCTATCTTGTTGGCTACATCACCATTTGCACTTACTCTGTCCGCTCCTGTTATGACCATATCAACCTCGCCAATTTGCATCAGATGACCACCTGTATTATCAGCAATAATAGTATGGTTCACTCCACTCTGTGTTAATTCCCAAGCAGTAAGTGATGCACCCTGATTTCTTGGTCTAGTCTCATCAACCCAGACATGGACATCTATGCCTCTTTTTTTTGCTTCATAGATTGGTGCTAAAGCTGTTCCTTCATCTATCACAGCTAACCAGCCAGCATTACAATGAGTTAAAATATTTATGATTTTTTTATCTTTTTTCTTTAGAATATCTTCAATAATATCACAACCATATTTCGCGATATTTTGGCTCTCTAATGCCTCTTCATCGTTTAGCTCTGTGGCATACTTTTTAGAATCTTCTACTAGATTTGTAGAATCTTTTAGATACTCCATCATCCTATCAACTGCCCACATCAAATTTACAGCAGTCGGTCGAGACTCTCTGATAAATTTTACTTTTTCTTTTAACTCATCATAACTTTTAACTTCCATAGATGCAGTATATATCCCAAAAGCAGCCACACTTCCAATAACTCCAGCACCTCTTACAGTCATATCTTTTATAGCAGTCACAACTTCATCTGTTGTTTTTAAAACTTTTGTTTCATAAGAAAAGGGAAGTTTTGTTTGGTCTATAACCTCTAAAAAATCATCATCATTTAGCCATAAAGCTCTATATTTACCTTGCATTTTTAATCATTCCCAATACCTCATCAACAGATTCCAAATTTTTATACTTCATCACAAACTCTCTAGCGATGCCAAGAACCATAGCTTCTGCTTCATTTCTTAACTCTTTATTCTCAATACCTCTTATCTCTGCAACTCCGGCAACACCAAAAACCCGTCTTGCCATTTTGCAACCGGCAAAACCTACAGAATCTCTTAATATATTTTTTAAGAACTTCTGCTTATATTTTAAAGCGGTTTCATCATCAATATAACCATCTCTTAAGAGAGCAGAATCTTTTTGTCTATTCCAAAGGTCTAAAAACTTAGACTCAAACAGCTCTAAAATCTCTTTAACACTATCAAGCAGATACTCTTTAAAATCTTCATCTTTAGTAACTACACTATGATGAATATAGTTATTTACCAGATTAGCAACTAAAGCTCCTATATCAAAACCAAAAGGACCTACAAAAGCAAATTCTGGGTCTATCACAAAAGTCTCATCTTGATTTAGCATGATAGAACCAGTGTGTAAATCTCCGTGTATTAAAGCATCACTTTGAGTCATAAACTTATATTTTAATCCAAGAATTTTCTCTTTGAATTCCATATCTTCAAACAAATTTTTTGCAAGTGGATTCTCTTTTACATTTTCACTGTCATTTGTCTCATCATCCATAAAAGCAGAGGTAAAAACAAAATCTTCCGTAAGTTTACAAAGTTCAGTGTTTGAGTTAAATCTATCTATTAGTTCTCTTTTAGAGGTGCTATCAAGGTATAAGGAAGAGGTTTTAAAAAGTGTCTGGGCTAAATAAGTAGAGATATGTTCACTCAAGTTTGGGTACTTTTGAGCAGCTGTTAAACCCTCTCTTAAAATAAGATGGGAATCAAGATACTGCATAACAACTATCGACATATCTTCACTGCAATGGTAAAGATTTGGAACAAAAGATGGGGTTATCTTTTTAAACTCTTCTAAGGCACGAATCTCAAAAGTCATTCTCTCTCTACTTAAAGCAAACTCTTCGCCAACACATCTTAGATATGGAACAGCCTGTTTAACGATAAGAGCCTTTTTCGCATCACTTACAGAACTCACAAGATAGACATAGTTTAAGTTGCCATCTCCTACCTCTTTTGCACTTAACTCGTCACTACCAAAGTAATCCATAACCTCTTTTACACTACGCAAATACTCAATAATACTAACTACATCTAACTCCCTGTACTCCATAGTTTAACCTAATACTTCTAACTCATCACTATATTTTTCATCACAAAATGGCTCGTAACTTGATTTGTAAATTGCGTAATGCTCACTAGCTTTATGTCCATCAAGAGCCTCTTCATCTCTCCAAGTCTCAACTGCCATAAATTTTCGTGGATTATTTTCATACTGATAAATATCATATAATAAACATCCATCTTCAGCTTTACTTGGAACTACCATTGCAGTTAAAAGTTCTTTCATTTTTTCTACTGAATCTTCTTTTGCTATAAATGTTACTCGTTTTGTTATTGTCATTTTATTTTCCTAATTATTTAATAGATTTTTTGCATAACCTAGATTCCGGACTTGATCCGGAATCTAATTGCTAATTATTCAGAGAATTTAATCTAAGAG
>JAGHAW010000196.1 GCA_021161305.1 Sulfurimonas sp. | reverse complement strand
TAAAGATGATATTAAGGATGGTATTGAGATGGTAGAAAGCTCAAATGCTATCTTTAAGCGTGTTAATGTTGCTGACTTTATGAAAAATAATAAAGTTGCGGTAGCTAATAATATCAATAAAAATATGTCAAAAGATTTTAAACAACTTAAAGAAGCTGTTGCAGCTGGTAAATATACTGAAGCTACAAGACAGTATGGTCAAGTTTTAAGTCAATGTATTGCTTGTCATACTATTATTAGGGGCTGGTAAAAGTAGCACTCTAAAAATTATAGCACCATTACTTATTACATTCATGATATAATGTTAAATAATTATTATATATGGAGAATCTTATGCAAGCAAAAATATATTTTGGTTCATCTGTGGCTACAAAAGCCAAGAGTAGCGAGAGGAAAAGCCCATTTAGTGGAGATGTGGTCTCTACTGCTCCGGTTTGTGACAGAGATGATGCTAAAAAAGCATTGAAAATTGCACAAGAAGCTTCAAAAACTGCCAAAGCTTCGACACTCTTTCAAAGATGTTCTTGGCTTTTAGATGTAGCACAAAAATTAAAAGAAAATAGAGAGGATATAGCTAAAACTATAACTGATGAAGTTGGTAAACCTATCGCTTTTGCAAGAGTTGAAGTGGATAGATGTATCGAGACTGTAACCCTCTCTGCTGAGACTATGCGAACTATGCACGGTGAAACTATTAACACAGATGCCATGGCTAGTGGTAAAAAAACGACAGCATTTTTTTCTCGCGTACCAGTCGGTGTTGTTGTGGCTATTACTCCTTTTAATTTTCCTCTGAATCTTATAGCACATAAACTTGCACCTGCTCTAGTTGCCGGTAATGCTGTTGTCCTTAAACCAACTCCTGAAGCCCCTTTGACTGCTTACAAGTTTGCAAAACTTTTTATTGAGAGTGAGTTTGCCATTAAAGATGCACTTAGTGTTGTTTATGGAGATGCTGAGGTTGGAAGTGCTTTAATAGGTAGCGATATTCCTCGTGTTGTCAGTTTTACAGGTAGTGTTCCTGTTGGAAATATCATTACTAAGAGTGCCGGTATAAAAAAAGTAGGTTTGGAACTTGGTGGAAATGCAGCAACATTTATAGATAAAAGTGCTGATTTAAATCTGGCAGCACAGCGATGTTCACTTGGTGCATTTGTAAATTCTGGTCAAGTATGTATTTCGCTTCAGCGTATCTATGTAGATGCAGAGGTTTATGATGAATTTGCTCAAAAAATGGCAGAGGAAACTAAAAAACTAAAAGTTGGTTCACCTTATGAAGATGATACTTTTTTAGGACCTCTTATAGATGATGATGCAGCACAAAGAGCAATGAGTTGGGTAGAAAATGCCATAGAAGAGGGTGCAAAACCTCTGCTTGAACCTAAGCGAGAGGGTAGAATGTTTTATCCATGTGTTATGGCAGATGTAAGAGATGATATGGCAATAGTGTGTGAAGAGGTCTTTGCTCCGATAGTAAGTTTGGTAAAAGTTGATTCTTTTGATGATGCTCTGCCTCGTATGAATAACTCTCCTTACGGTTTGCAGTTTTCAGTCTTTACAAACAGTCTCAAACTTATGCAAAGAGCGATAGATGAACTTGATGCCGGTGGAATCGTTATAAATGATATGCCGACTCTTCGTTTTGATATTCAACCTTATGGTGGTGTAAAACTAAGTGGAGTTGGGCGTGAAGGTCCTCGTTTTGCTATAGAAGAGATGACAGAAATAAAGTCAGTGGTAATTTGTTAGATGTCTAAGCCAAAAGCTATTATAAGTGCCTGTCTTTTAGGTCATCGTTGTCGTTATGATGGACAGACAAAAAAGACGACAGAGGTAGTTGATGCTCACGGTGAGTATGAAATTATCCCTTTTTGTCCGGAAGCACCACTCTTTGGAACGCCACGAGAGAGAATTAGTGTGATTAAGATTGATGGAGAAAATCGTATATTTACAGATGAAACCAATAGAGATGTTACAAAACTTTTGGAAGATAAAATTTCTGAATTTGTAAAACAAAATCCACATGCCAAGAAAATAGTGTTGAAGTCAAAAAGTCCTAGCTGTGGGATAGGAACAACGCCTGTTTTGAATGAAAAAAAGGAACGGTTGGGATATGAAAACGGGATTGCTGGTGATATTTTTTTGAAAATGTATGATAAAGATATTATTTGTGATGAAAATCAGTCCTAGTTTCAAATAGTTCTATTTAAAGATAAAACTGTTAAAATAAGGGAAGATAATTGAAGGGTGTTATTTTATGAAGTTTGTGTCTGTTTTTATTTTAAGTGTTTTTATTTTTTTGTTAAATGCATCAGAGATTAACTCTCCTGCAAATATTTTTGTGTCTGGAAATAATAAATTTGTTATGCCAGTTTTATTAAAAAGTTTTTATAGAAAGTATCCTGATGCCAAGGTTCTGATTCAGTATGGTTCTACCGGTGATTTAACGGATGCTATCTTAAACGAAGTAAATTATGATATTTTACTTGGTGCAGATATGCAGTATGCACAAAAAATTTATGATGCTAAAAAAGCTTTAAATCCTCCAAAAGAGTATGCCAGAGGTTCTCTTATCCTGTTTATTCCAGCTGATAAAACATTGCATCAAAAAAAGATAAAAGTTTTAAAAAATAAAAAAATAAAACATATTACTATTGCAAATAAAAAAACAGCACCATATGGTAAAGCTTCTATAGAGGCTTTGCAAAATAGTGGAATGTTAGAATCTGTAAAAGATAAGATTAGATATTCAACAGATGTGTCAACAGTAATTACAAATGTTATGTGGTATGATGATGCGGGATTCTTATCTAAATCTGCAGTAAATTCTTTGCCTATAGGGTATAGAAAAGAGGGTGTTAACTGGATAGAGATTGATCAAAGTTTATATAAACCTATAATACAAGGTTATGTGATTTCCCAAAACGGTTCGAAAAATATTAATTCAACAAGGTTCATAGAGTTTCTTCTCTCTAAAGAGGGTCGTGAGATATATAAAGCTTATGGTTATAAATAAAATGTGCATATGATGATGAATATTAAAAAATGTATCTCTGTTTTTACACTGTTTTTAGCTGTTTTTGTTGCGTTTTACTTTTTACTGAAAGTTACTAAAGATACTCATATAGATGAGTTGTTATGTGAGCAGCAAAAATATCTTGAAATTAGCTATAAACAGGGATTGGATAGATTTAATGTTATAGCTGATAATGTATATATGTCTCTTCAAAATGATAAAGAATTTGTGAGAATTCTTTCAGGTGCTAAAGAAAAAAAATTAAAACAAGTGCATGATGCTTTATATGTACATATTAAAGATGAATTTCATAAATTACAACAGTTTGGTGTTATGGGTTTACAAATTATATTGCCAAATAATATTAGTCTTGTCCGTATGCATAAACCAGATAAATATGGTGATAATTTATCTAAGATGAGATACAGTTTACAATATGTAAATGAAAACAAGGTTCATTTAAGTGGATTTGAAGAGGGTAGAAGTAGTCATGCTTTTAGAGAGATTTACCCTCTTTATAATAAGGGTATATATATTGGTGCAGTTGAAATCTTTTTTTCATCGACAATTCTTCAAGATTATACTATGCGTACATCATCAATTCATACACATTTCATAGTAAATAAAAATGTTTTTAAAACAACTGCATGGAAAAGTAAGATTGCAGAACCATATATGCGAAGTATAGAAC
>JAGHAW010000027.1 GCA_021161305.1 Sulfurimonas sp. | reverse complement strand
CCTAAAGGGATTGTTCTAACCTATAATGAACCCCGAAAATCAAACCAGTAAAATCTATTTTCTTATTCCTTAAAAGAAGATAGATTTTGTAGGTAAGTTATCTTTATAAGCTTTCCCTTTTTTATATGTAAAATTGCCAAATGATTTTCTTTATATGGCAATGCATCGTTATACTCTTCATCAAAACTAAGTAGAATCGGGTGTTTGTAGTTTTGTAAACTTGGAAGTACAAAAAAATCAAAAAGACCAAAAGGGACTTGAGTAGTATCCATGATTAGATTTATATTTTTTGGTATATAGGAATTTTTAAAATACTCATTGGCTATTTTTGTAGTGCTTTTTTCTTTACTAACAATCCATATGCCATTCTCTGTAAGTCTATAAGCCTTGTCGTGTTGAGATTTTATAACTACAGGGGTTACACTATCTCCTATTTTAAGGATTTGAGCATTTAGTAAAAGTGGCAGGAGTAGTAGAAATATTTTTATCATATTATTTTAGACCTGCATCTGCTAAAGTTAGACAAAAGAGAACTTCTTTTTTATCCGCTTGTAGAGTTTGAATCGCCTGTGTTAGAGTTGAACCTGTTGTGATTATATCATCCACCAAGATAACTTCTTTGGTTTTAATATTTTTTAGTTGAAACTCTCTTGGGTTTAGAAGTCTAAACTCTCTGCTTTTGCCTGAGTATGATACTCTGTTTTTTGCTCTTAGTTTGTTAAATTGAGGCTTAATGTTTTTACTTTTTAACTCTTGGTTTAAGATGGCTGTGTGAGAGTAACCACTCTCTACATGGTCATCTATGGCTAGTGAGCTTATGCTATGGGGATAGTTGAAATTTTTTGTGAAGTCGGCAAAACTATTTTTAGCTAGGATTTTATATATATAAAAACCTAAATCGGTATGCTTTGTATGAAGTAGGTTTTTTATATCTTTGTATTTGTAAAAAGAGATAACTTCGATACCGTTTAAGATTTTTCGTTTGTAGATTGAGGGAGTTAGGAAAGTTTCTTGACATAGAGAACAGATATGCGAAAATGAAAAATTTTCGCATAGTAAACATTTCATAGTTTAATCTTAATCCATTTTTAAAACAGACATAAACGCCTCTTGAGGAAGTTGAACTTTCCCAATAGACTTCATTCTTTTCTTACCAGCTTTTTGTTTTTCCAGTAGTTTTCTTTTACGAGTAATATCACCACCGTAGCACTTAGCAGTAACATTTTTACCCATAGATTTAACTGTTTCACGAGCGATAATCTGAGAACCTAAAGAGGCTTGAACAGCTACTTCAAAAAGTTGTCGAGGAATCAACTCTTTCATGTTTTTAACTAACACCCGACCACGAGGAAGTGCTTGGTTGCGAGGAACTACAATACTTAAAGCATCAACAGCTTCACCCGCTACTTTGATGTCAAGTTTAACCAAGTCACCCACTTTAAACTCAATAGGCTCATAATCAAAAGAAGCGTAACCTTTAGAGATAGATTTAAGAGTGTCGTAGAAATCCATAACAATCTCATTCATCGGAATCTCGTACTCAAGCATAACTCTCTCTTCATTAAGATAGGTCATTTTAGTTTGAGTCCCTCGTTTAGAAATTAAAAGAGTTATGATATTTCCAAGATATTCACTCGGAGTGATAACAGTTGCTCTTACATAAGGTTCTTCGATTCTGTCTATTTTTTGAATAGGAGGAAGTTGCGAAGGATTCTGAACTTCAACCATATCTCCATTTGTAAGATATACATTATATACAACTGATGGAGCTGAGGCGATGAGGTCAAGATTGAATTCTCTTTCGAGTCTCTCTTTGATAACCTCCATATGAAGCATACCAAGGAAACCTACACGAAAACCAAAACCTAATGCTATAGAAGTTTCAGGCTCATAAGATAAAGAGCTGTCATTAAGACGAAGTTTATCTAACGCATCTCTTAAATCTTCAAACTTATCTGTGTCTATTGGATAGATTCCGGCAAATACAAATGGTTTTGCAGGTTCATAAGTTCCAACTGGCTCAAGCGTAGGATTCTTAACATCAGTAATAGTATCACCAACATTGATAACACTTACTTCTTTAAGTCCTAGAACAACGATTCCAATCTCGCCACACTCAATAGTGTTAGTTTTAATCTTTTTCATCGGGTGAGGGTACATCAAGTCTAGAATCTGGTGTTCTTCACCATTGCTCATAAGCTTAATGTTTTGACCTTTTTTAACTTGACCGTCAAACACACGAACAAGTGCCAATGCACCTAAATATTGGTCAAACCAAGAATCATAAATGATAGCTTTTGTAGTTGCTTTAGGATCTCCAACTGGAGCAGGAACTCTCTCAACAATAGCGTCGATAAGTTCATGGATTCCAACACCAGTTTTTGCAGATACTAAACAAGCATCAGTTGCATCGATTCCGATAGAAGTTTCTATCTCTTCAGCTACTTTGTCAGGGTCTGCCGCAGGAAGGTCGATTTTATTTATAACTGGAATCAATTCAAGGTCATTATCAAGTGCTAAGTAAACATTTGCAATAGTTTGAGCTTCAACACCTTGAGCTGCATCCACTATAAGCAAAGCACCATCACTAGAAGCCAAAGATTTACTAACCTCATAAGAGAAATCAACATGACCCGGAGTGTCAATAAGATTTAAAATATAATGCTCATCATCTTTTACATAGTCAAGTCTAACAGATTGAGCTTTAATCGTGATTCCGCGCTCTTGCTCAATATCCATAGTATCCATCATCTGAGTACTCATTTCTCGCTCAGCAACAGAACCACACTCTTGTATGATTCTATCAGCTAAGGTACTTTTACCATGATCGATATGAGCGATGATAGAGAAGTTTCTAATATTTTTCAAATATTTTTCCTATTTATGCAAAGAGACTATTTACACTTTCGTTGTGATAAACACGACGAATCACTTCTGCAAAAAGAGGTGCAACAGTTAAAACTTTTATATTTTTATGAGGCTTAGTTGTGAGTGTATTTGTGATGATAAGTTCATCAAGTTCGCCATGCTCTAAGTTTTCATAAGCTTTTCCACTAAGAACACCATGTGTTGCACATGCCATAACAGATGTTGCACCCTTGTTTTTAAGTGCAGTTGCTGCTTTTACCATAGTTCCGGCAGTGTCAACCATATCATCTATCATAATGACATCTTTACCTTCAACATCACCTATGATATTCATAACTTCACTCTCATTTGCTTTTTCACGGCGTTTATCAACGATAACCATATCTAAACCCATTCTTTTTGCAAAGTATCTAGCACGGGCTACACCACCAATATCCGGAGAAGCGATGACAGGATTTTTGAGATTTTTACTTTTAATATAGTGTTCAAATGCAATAGAACCATAAAGATTATCAACAGGAATATTAAAGAAACCTTGAATCTGTCCGGCATGAAGGTCGATAGTTACAACTCTGTTTATTCCAGCTGTTTCATATAGATCTGCAACGAGTCTGGCAGTAATTGGAACACGGGGAGCGGCTTTTCTATCTTGTCTGGCGTATCCATAGTAAGGAACTACGGCGGTAATGCTAGAAGCGGATGAACGACGAAGAGCATCTGTCATAATGAGAAGCTCCATTAGGTTATCATTTGATGGAGCACCAGTCGATTGAACTATAAATACATCGCGACCACGAACACTTTCAGCGATTTGAACTGAAATTTCACCATCACTAAACTTTTTAATGTCAGCATTTGCTAACGGAACATCTAGAATTTGACAAATCTCTTTTGCAAACTCACTACTTGCAGAACCGGCAAAAATCTTATAACCACGCATG
>JAGHAW010000010.1 GCA_021161305.1 Sulfurimonas sp. | reverse complement strand
CTGCCAGTGTTACAAAAACTTGTGAGATTGAGGGGATTACTCAAGCTGGGATTCCAGGGAAGATTCCATTGACACCGACACTTGACGGAGAGTTTATAACTACTCAAAAGCTTTTTTCTATGCCCCAACTTGCTGAGACTCCAAGTGGGGTTCCTACTCCTGCACTTATTACCAGAGCCGTTCATAATTTAACTCCATTTAGTTCCATAGAGATTTTAAACTTAGGGCTGGAAGTAGTTCCACAAAATACTATATGCCATAATTTCGACATATCTCCTTCAAACTCTATAACCAAAGGTGCAAATATAGATGTTAAAGATGTGTTTGAAAAAGGTATGAAATATGGGAAAAGTTATGAGTTAAAGGGTGGCTATCTTATCTTGGGAGAAAGCACACCAAGTGGTACAACTACGGCAGCTGCTACTGCTCTGGCTTTGGGCTATGACGCTAAAAATGATTTCTCTTCAAGCTTTTTAAATGTTCCAAACAGTGTAAAAGATGAAACAATCACAAAGGCTCTCTTGCTTGTAAAAGAAGATATGAGCAACTTTGAAAAGCTATCAATCGTTAGTGACAATATGCTTATCTTCTGTGCCGGTTTTTTACTTGAAGCCACAAGGCGATTCCATGTAGTTTTAGCAGGTGGCACACAGATGGCAGCGTGTTTGTTAGTAGCTGATTCTCTTAGAGAAGATGTTTTAATGAGAGTAAAACATGACAATATAACTCTGGCAACTACAGAGTGGGTAGCCAAAGATAAAAACTCTGATATAAAACATCTGCTCTCTCTTCTAAGCTATACTCCTCATGCGATTTATACAGAGTTTAGTTTTGCCAACACTGAGATTCCCATACTTAAAAAATATGATGAGGGAGAAGCAAAAGAGGGTGTTGGTGCCGGAGCATGTTTGGCTTATGGAGCTACCAACAATCTAAACAACGAAGATATTTTAAATGAGATAGAGGTCATAATGTATGGGATGTAAGGCTCTTTTTATAGGTGGCATCAAGAGTGGGAAAAGTAAAAATGCTGAGATTTACACTCTAAAACACTCTAAAACAAAACCTGTCTATCTTGCTACAACAGAATTTTTCGATGATGAGATGAAAGAGAGAGTGCAAAAACATCAAATGCAAAGAGGCAGTGATTTTGAGACCATAGAAGAACCACTAAAGTTATCTAAAACTCTTAAAAACAAAGAGGGTTTTGTGTTAGTTGAGTGTGTTAGTATGTGGATTAACAATATGCTTTATCATGGAAAAGGTGAAGAGGAGATGACAAGAGAGATAGAGGAGATTTCATCATGGCAGGTGGAAAGTGTCTGGGTTATAAACGATGTTAGCTGTAGTGTTGTTAGTGATAATGCCCTTGCTAGAGAGTTCATAGATATAAATGGACGAATCTCTCAACTCTTGGCTTCAAAATGTGATGAAGTTTACAACACCGTAGCTGGAATAAGTGTGAAAATAAAATGAAACTATTTAGAGGTTTTGCACTGGCATTTAATATGTTAAGTATCATACCTTTTTTCAGAGTGCATGATTTTTTCAAAGGAATCAACGGCTACTCTGCTATGTTTTATCCCTTAGTAGGTTTTATCTTAGGTTCACTACTCTGGGCAATTCACTATCTACTGCAAGATTCTCTTCCTAGCACTCACTTAGCGGTCATTATCTTTGGGCTTTGGGTATTGGTAACAGGAGCGATTCACCTTGATGGTTTCAGCGATACGATAGATGGACTGTTTGTAAAAAGAGAGAAAGCCCTTGATGTTATGAAGGATTCTCATGTCGGTGGTATGGGAATGACTTTTACCATAGTTTTTTTACTTCTTAAGCTATCATCCATCATTCACTTTGAGGCTTTTTATCTTCTTCCTATTATTCTGATGTACTCAAGACTAAACGCAACTTTAGCTATATATTTTTACAACTATATCAGTAGTGGCGTTGGAAAACTTATAAAAGAAGAACTTATCCTAAAACATCTACTTTTTGCTCTTTTTTACTCTCTTGTTATCGCTTACTTTTTTTCATCTTTAACAGCTTTTACTATTTCAATCTTAGTTCTGCTAATTTCTGCTAAATTTTTTACAGCAAGACTAGGCGGATTAAATGGAGATATCTACGGTTTTATCATAGAGATAACCGAATTGGCTCTTCTAAACCTTATCATAGTTTTATCATGAAGATAACACTCGTTAGACATGCTCAAGTTATAGAAGAGTTTCAAGGCAAATATAATGGTCACATAGATATACCTCTCTCTTTAGAAGGCAAAAAACAAGCAAAAGAATTAGCTAAAAAACTTCAAAATGAAAAGTTTGATAAAATCTACTGCTCAGACCTGCTTCGTGCAAGAGAGACTTTAGATGCTTTTGACTACAAAATAAAACCAATCTATACAGACAAACTTCGTGAAAAATCTTGGGGACGACATGAGGGAAAGAGTTTTGAAGAGATTCAAGCCGATGGGATAAGATATGAAAACTTTGAGCAGTGGATAGATGCTCTTGATGGTGAAGATATTTTAAGCTATAAAACTAAAATAGAAAAATATTTCTATGACACTATATTTCAACAAAAATACCAAAACATACTTATCATCACACATGCAGGAGTTATTAGAACTCTGTTAATCATTGTCAAAAAATGTTCTCTTGAAAAGACATTTACGCTTAAACTGCCATATTCATCATACATTACACTAAATACCAAAGAAATATAAAGATAATTTAACATAAATAGACTATAATATTCAACTATTAAAT
>JAGHAW010000039.1 GCA_021161305.1 Sulfurimonas sp. | reverse complement strand
GAGTATTTAAACGCATTCTCAACTAGATTACTGATAGCAATACTAAAAAGAGATGGGTCAGCTTTGATTGTTATATCTCTATCTCCTCTGATGATTATCTCTCTTTTTGGATAGTTTAGTTTTAAATTCTCTACTGCTACCATTACTGCACTTGCTAGAGTTATTTTTAACATATTAGTCATGAAATTACCTTTTATATTTTAGATGTCAAAAGTATAAAATGTGTCGGTTATAATTTGGTTACATTGTTTTTCTCATTGATTACAAAAAGTTACAAAAATAGACAAAAATAGAAGAAATGAGAGGTATTATAAGATAATCAAATATTAAGCTATCTGCCAAGAAAAAAAAGAGTATACTTATCATAAGTAGCTGATAATAACCTTAAAAATAAAAATTAAGTTAAGGTAGTTAAATTATCATGTTATAAGAAAGGCAAAGATGGAAATCTCGACAGTTAAGAAGATGGAAAAAGAGGCGTTAAAGAGTAGTGGGATAGACTTTATCAGACTTGGGTTTGCACTGTTTTTTATGGTAGCAGTGTTAGCTTATAGTTTTTTAAGTACTGGTGGTATTCCAAATAGTATGTTTTTAGCTATTGCAGCACTATTTGGTGCGTATATGGCTATGAATATAGGTGCAAATGATGTTGCAAACAATGTAGGACCTGCCGTTGGTTCAAAAGCACTTACCATGGGTGGGGCAATAGTTATAGCTGGTATATTTGAAGCCGGTGGTGCATTCATCGCTGGTGGTGATGTTGTAAAAACAATCAAGAAGGGTATTATTGATATTTCTGCATTTGGTGGTAATGTTGATCCTTTTATCTGGGCTATGATGGCAGCTCTTTTAGCAGCAGCACTATGGTTAAACTTTGCAACAATGATGAAGGCTCCTGTATCAACTACGCACTCAATAGTCGGCGGTGTTATGGGTGCAGGTATAGCTGCAGCAGGATTTAGTATAGTATCATGGGGCACAATGGCTAAGATTGCATCTTCGTGGGTTATCTCACCAGTTCTTGGTGGTATTATTGCAGCGATATTTTTGTTTGCTATTAAAAAGACAATGGTCTATCAAGAAGATAAAATCACGGCAGCCAAGAAGTGGGTGCCTGTTTTTATCGCTCTTATGACTTGGGCATTTGTTACCTATTTAACTCTTAAGGGTCTTAAAAAAGTTTGGCCTCATATTGTAGATGTATTAGCTTTTTTACCGGATGAGAAGAAGCCATCTTTTATAGTAGCTGCGATTTTTGGATTTATCATCGCTATTGGAATCTATATATTAGTTAAGAAGACTGTAGCTCTTAGAGCAGCTAAGCTTGAAAATAGTAGAGATGGTATAAATGCACTCTTTACAGTACCTCTAATCTTTGCAGCAGCACTTTTAAGTTTTGCTCATGGGGCAAATGATGTTGCAAATGCGATTGGACCATTGGCTGCGATTAATGATGCAGTTATGACTGGTGGTATTTCAGCTAAAGCTGGTATCCCTATCTGGGTTATGGGTGTTGGAGCTCTAGGTATTGCGATAGGACTTGCACTTTATGGTCCTAAGCTTATCAAGACTGTAGGTGGAGAGATAACTGAACTAGACCAGATGAGAGCATTCTCAGTTGCAATGGCAGCATCTATTACGGTTATTATAGCTTCTCAGTTAGGTCTTCCTGTATCTTCAACTCATATTGCTATTGGTGGTATCTTTGGTGTTGGTTTTTTAAGAGAGTATCTTACAAACACAGGACAAGAAGAGATTATACATGTAGAAGAAGTAGCTATTGAAGATGAGAAAAAAGTTTTAAAAGCATACAATAGTGAGAAAAAAACACTAGAAGATAAAGATGCTAAAAGCAAAGAAGATTATGAGAGAATTGTTGATCTGTATAAATTAATCAGCGATGAAGAAAAGAAAATAAAAGATGCTAAAAAACATATAAAACAGGCAGAGAAAGTAAAATATGTCAAAAGAGATACAATTAAGAAAATTGTAACTGCATGGGTTGTAACTGTTCCGGCAGCAGCTCTGCTTTCAGCATCAATATTTTTTATGATTAAAGGAATTGTGCTTTAATGTTAAAAAGAATATTTTTACCTAGTATTTTAATAGTTTTAGCCTACGGCTTTTGGATAAGTCCGGATTTTAAAGAGATAGCAGCTGGTGTTGCTATCTTTTTGTTTGGTATGGTAACTCTAGAAGAGGGTTTCAAAGTTTTTTCTGGCGGTGTTTTAGAGAAGATTTTACAAAAATCCACAGACAAACTTTATAAAAGTATTGGTTTTGGGTTTGTAGTTACTGCAATTATGCAATCAAGTTCTTTAGTTTCAGTTTTAACTATTTCATTTATCGGTGCAGGGTTAATCGGTCTTACGCAAGGTATAGGTATTATTTTTGGTGCAAATATTGGTACTACAACTGGTGCTTGGTTAATGGCTGGATTTGGCCTAAAAGTAAAAATTTCTGCTTATGCAATGCCTATGCTTATTTTTGGTGTAATACTAATCTTTCAAAAAGCTAAAGCACTTAAGGGCATTGGTTATATATTAACAGGATTGGGATTTCTATTTTTAGGAATTCATTATATGAAAGATGGATTTGAGGCATTTAAAAACACTGTTGATTTAGCTTCTTTCGCAGTTGATGGATTTAAGGGTATTCTTATCTTTGTAGGTGTCGGAATATTGGCAACTGTAGTTATGCAGTCATCACATGCAACAATTGTTCTTATTTTAGCTGCTCTTGCTGCTGGACAGATTACCTATGAAAATTCACTGGCTCTTACTATTGGGGCAAATATAGGTACAACAATTACTGCCGTGATAGGTTCGCTTAGTTCAAATATAGATGGAAAAAGGTTAGCTGGAGCTCATTTTGTTTTTAATGTTGTTACAGCTGTTGTAGCTATTGCCTTTATGTCACCAATAATGGATGGTGTAAATGCTATAAGTGGATTTTTAGGTATTGCAAGTGATAATCATACACTGAAACTTGCAGTTTTTGATACTCTATTTAAAGTTATGGGTGTTATTATGTTTATACCATTCGTAAATAAACTTGTAAGCTTCCTTGAAACAGTCTTAAAAAGTAGTGATAATAAGGTAGAAGCTGATGATATTGATGGTGCAAGATACTTAAATGATTCAGCATTAGAACTTCCGGCAACTGCAATGGCATCAATTCTTAGAGAGACTAAGCATCTCTATGATAATGCTTTTGAGATTATTGCACATGGTTTAAATGTAAAACG
>JAGHAW010000099.1 GCA_021161305.1 Sulfurimonas sp. | reverse complement strand
GGGTGGGATACGGGATTCGAACCCGCGACCCCCGGCACCACAAACCAGTGCTCTAACCAACTGAGCTAATCCCACCATGCTAAAATTTAAATATAAAGTGGTCGGGGTGAAAGGACTCGAACCTTCGGCCCCCTGGTCCCAAACCAGGTACTCTAACCATACTGAGCTACACCCCGACCTATCGCATTAACCAAGCAAACTGCTGATTAATGAGGCGAAATTATAGTCAATTAGTTACAAAATGTCAATACTTTTAGCATAATTCTTTTATATATTTAAAATTTCTTGTATAATTGCTTCAATTAAAAGGGATATTGTTTATGAAGATAGCTAGGTTTAGTAGGATTGGTTTTATTTTAGCCGCAGCAGGAAGTGCTGTTGGACTTGGCAATATCTGGAAGTTTCCATATATAACCGGAGAAAATGGAGGAGGTGCATTTGTCCTTGTCTATTTACTTGCTGTTATCTTCATAGGTTTTTCTATTATGCTTAGTGAGATGTTTATAGGTTATTTGGCTAAAAGTGATACCGTTACATCTTTTGAAAAATTGGCTCCAAAAAACAAAAATTTGTGGAAATATGCAGGTTTTCAGGCTCTAACCGGTCTTTTTATTATGACTTTTTACTCTGTTGTTATAGGATGGATATTTCACTATGTAGTGACATCACTTGTAGCACTTCCTGCCTCAGTTGAAGAAGCAGAAACAGTTTTTACTACTCTGCTCACAAGTGATGCTTGGACTCAACTTTTCTACCATACCCTCTCTTTTATATTTATAACCTATATTGTCACCAAAGGAATCAAGGGTGGTATTGAAAAACTAAATATGATTTTGATGCCTCTGCTAATGCTTATTTTATTTGGTATGTTTGCTTATGCAACAACGCTTGAAGCTTTTTCTCAAGCTGTAGATTTTATGTTTGTTGCAGATTGGTCTAAAATAACTTCAGAATCTTTTGTTTCTGCAATTGGTCATGCTTTTTTTACTCTCTCTCTTGGAATGGGAGCTATTATGACCTATTCTGCTTCACTAAAAAAAGAATCTAATTTAGTTAATAATGCTCTATGGGTTATCTTTTTAGATACTACTATAGCTATAGTAGCAGGTCTAATGCTATTTACCTTTCTTTATCAATATGGTTCAGTTCCTGCAAAAGGTCCGGGTTTAGTTTTTATCTCTTTGCCTGCTGTTTTTTATGAAATGGGAGTTATCGGAAATATCTTTGCTATTATATTCTTTATATCTTTAGCGTTTGCGGGTCTTACCTCTTCTGTATCCATTGTAGAACCTATGGTTCAGTACCTTATAAGTAGATTTAACTACGCAAGAGTAAAAGCCTCTATCGTAGTAGGTCTTCTTTTTTATCTTGTTGGAGCGGTTGCTCTATTTTCAAATATAGATACTTTTAAAGAGTTTTTAACTATTGGCAGTAGAAATATCTTTGATTGGCTTGACTATATTACTGCCTCTATTTTACTTCCTCTTGGTGGATTGATTATGGCTGTTTTTGTTGGTTTTGTTATAGAAAAGCAGAGAATAGAATCTATAATGAAACCTCAACTTGGCTTTGCCTTTGAAATATGGTACTTTTCACTTCGTTATGTTACCCCTATTGCCATGTTTATCGTCATGCTCTCTTTGATGGGGGTTTTATAGTGAGAACAGTGGAACAACAATGTAAAGATATTATAAAAAGAGAGGGAATTAATCTAAAATCATCCATAGACTATAATGTAAATGGTAAAGTTCACTCACTAAACATAGAATGGATAATCGATACATATATGAAAGCTTCTGACGAATCTCAACTCGTTTTTTTAACTGCTTTAGAAAAATCTTTGGGGGTTAAAAATATAGGTGTAGATAAGTTTTTTGAAGGAATGGGACAACTTCTATTGATGACTCATCTATCCAAAAAGATTGAACTTTAAAAAAAACTAGCATTACTATTTATATTTTGTATAATTAAATGACATAAAAGTGACACTTTTTATTATGACTTTTTAACTCATATTGCTATAAACTTTCACAAATATAATTAGGAAAAGCGATGGTTGAGAATATTTTAAAGAGAGATGGTACGCATAAAGAATTTGTTTCATATAAGATAGAAGATGCAATAAAAAAGGCTTTTAAAAGTGAAAATACGACTTATGACAGTTCTATATTTTTTAATGTCCTTGAAAGATTAAAAAACAAAAGAGTGGTTGCTGTTGAGGATATACAAGACTTTATAGAGACAGAACTTTATAAGGGGAGATACTTTGATGTAATGCGTTCTTTTATTCTCTATCGCCATATGCACAAGATGCAAAGAGATAACTTTATAGAAGAAGATACAACCTATATAAATTCAACTCAAACAATTGAAGAGTATATAAATGGAAGTGATTGGCGTATAAAAGCAAACTCAAATACCGGTTACTCAAATGCAGGTTTGGTAAACAACACTGCGGGAAAAGTTATAGCAAATTATTGGCTTGATAAAATCTACTCTAAAGAGGAAGGTTATGCTCACAGAAACGGGGATTATCACATTCATGACCTCGACTGTTTAACTGGCTACTGTGCCGGCTGGAGTCTGAGGGCTCTGCTTGATGAGGGCTTTAATGGTGTAAGAGGAAGAGTTGAGTCTGATGCACCAAAGCACTTTCGTGAAGCACTTGGTCAGATGGCAAATTTTTTAGGAATCTTACAGAGTGAATGGGCTGGTGCTCAAGCATTTTCATCATTTGATACCTACTTAGCACCCTATGTTTTTAGAGACAAACTATCATTTAAAGAGATAAAAAAAGCTGTCAGAAGTTTTGTATATAACCTAAATGTTCCTGCTCGTTGGGGTCAATCTCCTTTTACTAACATCACTATTGATTGGACCGTTCCAGACGATTTAAAAGACCAGATTCCAACTAGAAAACAGTCTCATCTATTAAAAGATTTTTTAGATAGTGAACTTCAAAGCATTGCAAATGAGCGTGGTTGTGAGAAACTTGAAGATATGACATATAAGCATTTTCAAAAAGAGATGAATCTCATCAACAAAGCTTACTATGAAGTTATGACTGAGGGAGATAAAACAGGTCAACCTTTTACCTTTCCGATTCCTACCGTAAATATTACAGAAGATTTTGACTGGTATGGAGAAAATACAGACCTGCTTTTTGAAAATACGGCAAAAGTCGGCTCATCTTATTTTCAAAACTTTATAGGAAGTCAATACAAAAGAGATGAGAACGGTAATCTTATAGAAAATGAAGAAGCTTATAAACCGGGGCATGTAAGAAGTATGTGTTGTAGATTGCAACTTGATTTAAGAGAACTTCTTAAACGAGGAGGTGGTCTTTTTGGCAGTGCTGAAATGACTGGTAGTATCGGTGTGGTTACGCTTAATATGGCAAGACTTGGATTTTTATACAAGGGCGATAAAGAAGCACTTATAACTCGTGTAAATCAACTAATGAACCATGCTAAATCAACACTTGAGAAGAAGAGAGTTTTCATTCAAGAGATGTATGATAGAGGTCTTTTTCCATATACACAGAGATATTTACCAGGATTTAAAAATCACTTCTCAACTATTGGTGTAAATGGAATGAATGAGATGATTTTAAACTTTACTAGCAATAGTTATGACATAAGTTCCGATAAGGGAATCGAGTTTGCAACAGAGATTTTAAACCATATGAGAGAGAGAATGGTTGAGTTTCAAGAAGATAGTGGAAATCTTTACAATCTTGAAGCAACTCCTGCTGAGGGAACTACATACAGATTTGCCAAAGAGGATAAAAAGAGATATGGCGATAGCATCATCCAAGCTGGAATGGATGAAAATATCTACTATACCAACTCTTCACAGATTCCTGTTGATTTAACAGATGACCCATTTGAGGCACTTACTCTTCAAGATGATCTTCAATGTAAATATACCGGAGGAACAGTTCTGCACCTTTATATGCAAGAGAGAGTCAGTTCAACTGAGGCATGTAGAAAGTTAGTTAAAAATGTCATCTCAAACTTTAGACTTCCATATATCACCATAACACCTCTCTTTTCAATATGTCCAAAACATGGGTATATCTCTGGTGAGCATGAGTTCTGTCCAAAGTGTGATGAAGAGTTAATTATAGAATCACAAAATTTGAAACTAGAAGTTTCGTAAACCAAATTAAAGGAAAACAAAATGAGTAAAAATGAAATTTTAAGTATGCTTCAAGACAGAAGACAAAAATGTATAGTATATACAAGAGTTATGGGTTATCATAGACCTGTTGAGAGTTTTAATGTAGGTAAAACCGGTGAGCATAAACAAAGAAAGCAGTTTGTTCAACACTAAGATTGTTTATGATTTAACTAAATTTACACATCTTGATTACCCTCAGCACCTAGCATGCATCATCTGGTTTGCAGGGTGTAATATGAGATGTGATTATTGTTACAATAGTGATATAGTCTTTGCCAAGAGTGGTAACTACTCACTAAATGATATGCTTGACTTTTTAAAAACAAGAGTTGGTATGCTTGATGGAGTGGTTTTATCTGGTGGTGAGGCTACTACACACAATTTGGTGGCGTTTTGCCAAGAAATAAAAAAACTTGGATTTTTAATAAAATTGGATACTAATGGCTTAAATCCAAAAGCAATAAAAGAGTTGCTAGATTTAAATCTACTAGATTTTATAGCACTTGATTATAAAGCACCCAAAGAAAAATTTCTCCAAATTACCCACTCAAACAGTTATGACAAGTTCTCATCCACACTAAATCTACTTATAGAAAGTAACATAGAATTTGAAGCCAGAACAACTTTACATAATGACCTGCTAAGCGTTGATGATATAAATACAATTATCAGCGACCTAAAAAAAAGAGGTTATGATAAAAAATACTACCTGCAAAAGTTTTTAGATACCGGCACAAGCATTGCAAACCTTGAAAAATCTTCTAAATCTTTTGATACATCAAAACTATCTAATAAGCTAGAAATCGTTTGGAGATAAAACTTTTCATTTCTTGATATATATCATCTAGTTGAACATGATTATCAGTTATACTT
>JAGHAW010000060.1 GCA_021161305.1 Sulfurimonas sp. | reverse complement strand
TGTATTTATACTTGACTTGTCTAGGTGGCTATAGAGAGAGGGAAACGCCTGGTCCCATTCCGAACCCAGAAGCTAAGCCTCTCATCGCTGATAATACTTGCCCTTGCAGGGTTGGAAATGTAGGTCGCTGCCTAGTTTGTCTTTTTTCTTACTTATTTAATATAAATTATATTACTATATTCTAAGTTTACTTTTAAACTTACATCCTCTTTTTAGTAGAAATAAATATAAAAATATTGATATTATAAATACTAAAAATATTCATTAAAGTTCATAGAAGATTGAATAAAAAATTTGAAACTAAAGTAAAATAATAGTGTCTAATAATTATTTTACTTTATTTTTTTAACTTATAAATTTCTACATCAATTTGTAATGCTAATTTAAATTAAAATTGTATCATTCCATTAACTGGACTTGATGCAGTTGCATAAGGTTTTTTAGGAATTCTTCCTGCTAAGTAACTCATTCTACCAGCTCTTACGGCATGTTTCATAGCCTCAGCCATTATCATAGGGTTTGTTGCTTGAGCGATTGCAGTATTTGTTAAAACACCATCCGCACCTAATTCCATTGCATAAGCAGCATCACTTGCACAACCGATTCCTGCATCAACAATTATAGGAAGATTCACAGCTTCACGAACAAATACAACATTGTAAGGATTCTGAACACCTAAACCACTTCCAATAGGAGCAGCGAGAGGCATAATGGCGTGTGCACCGGCATCTTCAAGTCTTTTAGCCATAATCGGGTCATCAGAAGTGTAAGCCATGATAGTAAAACCATCTTTAGCCAAAACTTCACAAGCCTTGATAGTCTCTAAAACATCAGGGTAAAGAGTTTTTTGAGTATCGCCGATAACTTCTAATTTGATTAAGTCAATCCCTGTTGCTTCGCGAGTAAGTCTAAAAGTTGTAATAGCTTCTTCAGCAGTCACACATCCAGCCGAATTTGGTAAAAATTTTACATTTGTACCAGCAAAAGTATCACGAAGATTCTCTTTATCTGGGTCTGTAATATTTAGACGACGAACAGCAACAGTGATAAGTTCACTTCCACTTGCCAAAGTAGCTTCTCTCGTTGTTTCAAAAGAATCATACTTTCCACTACCAACAATAAGGCGAGAGCCTAACTCATATTTTCCGATTTTTAAGATGTTATCCATTTAATATTCCTAATTTCGTCACTCAAACTCGTTCCTACGCAGAGCATGGGAACGAGGTAGAATGACAGAGTTTTGTTATTTTGAATTTATATCATAAGCTATCTTATAACTTACTAATCCCAGCTATCAAATCATCAGGTGTAAGAGAAAAATCAGCTCCTTTATACAGAATAGCCAACTTTGTATGAGCAAGTGAAGCGTTTATAGCAGAGTTTAGTGGTGAATAATCTTGAGCCAATAATGCCCCAACTAAACCACTTAAAACATCACCACTCCCACCTTTTGCCAAAACAGAACTACCATGTGGATTTATGTAAAATTTATCCGCAGATGCCAAGACAACATTTGCCCCTTTTAAAAGAAGTGTAACATATGGAAATTTCGCACAAAACAGCTCTACATATTTGAAACGATTTTTTTGTAAAGTATCAACTGAGATATCTGCAAGTTCAGTCCGTTTTAAAAGTGCAACAAACTCTTTGGCATGTGGAGTCAAAACAACACTGTCTCTTTTTAAAATCTCTAAAACTATTGGCATATGAAAAATATCTGCATCACAGATAAGAGGTAGGGAGTTATCTAAAAACTTAGCCATCTCTGTATCACTAAACTCATCTCCCAACCCCATTCCACATGCCAAAGCAGTTGTATTTTTAGGCAGTTCATGACTATACATTATGGAGGGTGGAATCATTTCATCTTCATAACCAACCAGTGTTACCAAACCTGTTCCAAAACGCAGAGCAGCTTTAGCACTTAAAATACTTGCTCCACTTTTACTTCCACATGCCAAGCTTAAGTGACCGTAGCTTCCTTTGTGAGAATCTTTTTTCTCTCTTGTTGGCAGTTCTAAATCTTCTAAATCAAGCAGATTCCACTTAGTTTCACCCTCATAAATATCGCGTGAGATTCCTAAATCAACAACTTTTATCTCCCCTACAAACTCTTTATGAGAATCAAGAAACATATCTTTTTTCAAAGCACCCATAGTCAAAGTTGTATCAGCATAAAATTTATAACCACTCGGCACATCACAAGCAATTTTATAAGCTTTTAAAGAATTCATTTTTTCTATGAGTTCAGCCATACCATCATCAAACTCACCACTAAAACCCGTTCCAACGATAGCATCTACTAAAATATCACACTTAAACAATTCATGGCATGTAGGGATAGAGATGCTCTTCGCCCTTTTATCTTGCAATATCGCCATAGCAGACTTTGGTTCTTTGACATAAAAAACAGTTACATCAAAATCCCCATGCAAAAGTCTTGTCAAAGCTATACCATCAGCTCCATTATTACCACTTCCACATGCCACAATAACTTTAGAGTTTTTTTCAAACTTTGTTCTGATAAATTGTGAGATTCCATCAGCGGCATGTTCCATCAAAATATCTTCACTTAGATCAAACTCTTCATAACATCTAACATCTAAATTTTGAACTTCATTAAACAATTTTTGCATAACAACCCCTCATTTAATAAAATTTTAGCAAAAAAAACTATTATATGAGTATAATTAGCATCTTTTATAAAAATTAGGTAAAGGTTTAGAATGAAAAATATTATTACAAGTTTAGGTTTTATGTTGCTTGGTGCATTAATTATGGGTGTAGTTATGTTTAAGATGGCTCCTACAATGATGGTTCATGAGTTAAAAAGTCCTTATGGTGTAGATGAAACAGTAAAAGTTATTAGCCAAAATGCTAAAAAGCAGGGTTGGGTTGTAAAAAAAGTTGTTAATATGCAAAAAACTATGAAGAAAAAATTAAATCAGGAGATTCCTCCTACTAAAGTAATGAAGCTAGGACAAGCAAAATATGCACATGAATTACTACAGTATGACGATACACGCTTTGTAGCAGCTATGATGCCACACTCTGTAGCTGTATTTCAAAAGAGTGACGGCAATACATATATTTCATCAATGAATATGGGGCTTATGGGCAAGATATTTGGTGGTGAAACAGATCTCGTTATGGGTAAAGTACAAGCAGATGATGATGTCATTTTCAAATTTCTTATGCCTTAATAAGTTTAATTAAAGATATAAAGCCAAAAACGATACAATACAATTATGAATTATAAAGAGATAGCACAAGAGACTTTAAATATTGAAGCACAAACACTGCTTCTTGCATCCAAAAATGTAACTGATGCTTTTGAGAAAGCAGTTGAGACAATTTTGGCATGTGAGGGCAAACTCGTTGTAACGGGTGTCGGTAAATCTGGACTAATCGGTGCAAAGATGGCAGCTACTTTTGCATCTACGGGAACTCCTAGTTTTTTCCTTCATCCAACAGAAGCACTTCACGGTGATTTAGGGATGATTAGTTCAAATGATGTTGTTGTTGCCATTAGCTATAGTGGAGAGAGTGAAGAGTTAAGTTCTATTCTTCCACATATCAAACGATTTGGCACTCCACTCATAGGAATGACTAGAGATAAAAACTCTACACTTGGGCAATATAGCGATATTGTTATCGATGTTGTAGTTGAAAAAGAAGCCTGTCCACTTGATATTGCACCTACAAGTTCAACGACTCTTACTCTAGCTCTTGGTGATGCTTTGGCTGTTTGTTTGATGAAAGCAAGAAACTTTAAAAAAAGTGATTTTGCTTCATTTCACCCGGGTGGTGCTTTAGGAAAACAGCTATTTATAAAAGTTTCTAATCTTATGCAGAGTAAAAACTTGCCGATAGTAGGTAAACATACAAAAGTAAAAGAGGCCATCCTTAAAATAAGCGAAGGACGACTTGGAACTGCTTTAGTGGTAGATGAGGATAAAAAGCTTATGGCTCTTGTGAGTGATGGCGATATTCGTCGTGCCTTGCTTCAAAAAGATTTTTCACTAGATGATGATGTATTAAAGTATGCAACTCTAAACCCTTCCACATGCCAAAATGAAGATATGTTAGCAAGTGAGGCACTTGTGTTAATCGAAGAGAAAAAAATACAGCTTTTAGTAATAACAGATGAAAATAAAAAGGTAAAAGGCGTACTACATATTCATACGCTGATAGAAAAAGGTATATCATAAATGATGATGAGATTAAACAAATATATTGCTCACCACTCTAGCTACTCCAGAAGAGAGGCTGATAAGGCTATTCAAGATGGTTATGTTAGAGTTGATGGTGAGATTCAAGACAACCCTGCAACTCAAGTTGATGAAAAAGAAGTTGTTGTTTATGTTAGTGGTAAGCAAGTTACTCCTAGAGATAAATATACTGTTATAGTATACAATAAACCAAAGGGCGAACTCGTTACAAAGAGTGACCCTAGAGGTCGTAAAACTATCTATGATTCTTTAGAAAAAAAATATAAACACTTTATCCCTGTTGGAAGACTTGATTTTTTAACTGAAGGGGTTTTACTTCTAACTGATGCTTCAAAAGTTGCAACTGCACTTATGAATTCCGGGCTTGAAAGAATCTATAAAGTAAAAATCAAAGGTGAGATAACTCCTGAGATGGAAGAGGCTATGATGAATGGCTTAGTTTTAGCAGATGCAACTGCCGGCGGACACTCTCACTCCAATGTAACTTCAATGACTTTTGCACCATTCTTAGGTTATAAGATTCAAAAGAATGAACATAACTACTCTATTTTAAAAATCGCTATCTCTGAAGGTAAGAATCGTGAGATTAGAAGATTTTTTGCAAGTTTTGGAACGGAAGTAGCAGA
>JAGHAW010000116.1 GCA_021161305.1 Sulfurimonas sp. | reverse complement strand
TATCAATGATTTACTATTAATTTCATTAAATTTTGCACGAAAACTATTTTCAAATTTTTGAAGTGATTCTAGCAAAGAAAAATCTTTTTCAAAAACAACATTTAACGCTATTACATCATCAACACATCTCCATTTAAACTCAGCAGGTCTTTGCATCTCCACAAGAGACTTAAGCTCTAAAATAGTGTCTATCGGATGATACTTTAAATATTTTTGATGAAATTTCATATGAGCTAAACTATCTTCAAGTTCATCTTGAGAATATGTTTGTGTGCTGTTTAATGTCCTCACTAACCTGTTTTTAATCGTGTCATACCTATCAAGTTCACTTTGATAGCTACTATACCCATCATATGTAAAAAATGCAACTACAAAAAACATCAAAAATGAAATAGCAAGTAGAGTTTGCAGTGATAGATGGTACTGCTTTTTAGCTCTAACAAAATTTGGAATAAATTGAAATTGTTTTGGCGTAAAATATGCACCTAAGGCTATAATATAATGTTGTGGTTCTTCATTTGACAAACCATCAAATAGAGTATTTGGATAGAGTACTGCAATTGGCAATGTAGTAACCATTAAAAGATGCTCACAAAAACTATCGTCGATTGCCATTGAACCACTTACCACAATATGTGAAAATTTAACACTTCTAAATTGTTGGCGTATATAGGCAGTAGTTTTATTTAACTCATCTACAAGTTCATCTTGTCTATCCAAGTTTTTATTAACAATAACTCTAGTTTTACGGCTAAAGACAAGCCTATTGTTATCAACAGCTAAAAATATAATGGTATCTGCTTGAGTATGAATAGATATATAACTGTCAGAACTTTTACACATTTGAGATATAGCAAAAAGAGCATATCTACTCTCGGTTGCCCCTCTTAGCTCTTTAAGGTCTGAAACCGATTCAAATATCTCAAGATACTCTTTCTCATATACACCATCTATCTGATAAGTAATAGTATCTTTGTCTTTGTTACTCGACAACTCCTGCTTATTAAATAAAACTTTTTGTTTGGATACTATTTTATTTAACTTATGTGATATTGTACTATCTATGACTTTATTACTTTTAATCACATTTGGAATTGTTACTTTTTCATCAAGAACATTATCTTGTTCTATACTCAAATAGAGAGATTTTTTTCCAGCTAAAAACTTTTTTAGTTCTGATTTTTCAATTACATCAGCATTAGACACAGTAAGTTTATTACGCTTTTTCTTGATTGATATAGATGCAACAACATTATCTCTAATATCTATTATATTATACAAACAAACCCCCCCAACCATATACTATGCAAATCTAATTTATATAGTTTACAACAAAACACCAAGCAAATCAAGTGCCAAGCCGTTAAATCTCCACCCAAGCATCAGTTCTAACAACTCTCTCATCATCAAAATACTTTAATTTAAAAGCATTATTACAGATTCCATCACTAAAATCCATAATAGCTACTTGAAGAATTTTTTTACACTTTTTTGGAATATCAAAATGCCCTTTCATTCCAGTTAAGAACTGTTGAAGTGGAACTTTTGGATCCATTCCAATAACATTATCTCTACATCCTGTCAAACCCAAATCTGTCAGATAAGCAGTCCCGTTTACAATCTGAAAATCATCAGTTGAAACATGCGTATGAGTGCCAATAATTCCACTTACTTCACCTTGCATTAACATCATCATAGCTCTTTTTTCACTAGTAGCCTCTGCATGAAAATCTATAAATATATTTTTCACACCATCAGCTTTTAACTCTTGCACAGTTTTTTGAGCACATCGAAAAGCATTATCAACATAAGGCATAGAGTAATGACCCATAAGGTTTAAAATTGCCAACTTCTCTCCCGCAACCTCATAGACCCTGCAACCGGTTCCAGCTACTCCCTCAGGATAATTATGTGGACGAAGTATCTCATGAGTCTCAAGCAAAGGTACTATCTCTTTTTTATCCCAAGAGTGATTTCCACCACTCATAACATCGATTCCACATGCCAAGAGTTCATTTGCATTTTTAGGAGTAAGCCCAAAACCATGAGAAGCATTTTCATAGTTTACCACCACAAAATCGACTTCATACTCTGCTCTAATTTTTGGTAAATATATTTTAATCATATCTCTACCAGGTCGTCCCACTATATCGCCTATAAAAGCTATTCTCATATTTAATCTTATAATTTAAATTTTATGAATTATATCAAAAATTCAAGACACTATGAAAATCAATAGAAAAATAGATAATTATTTTTCTCTAAGTTATAATTTACAAAGAATGGATAGACACTTATATTATTTTGAAATTTTATTTTTACCACTATTTTTAGCTATATATAATCTCTCATCGGCTCTTTTTATTGCTTTTTCCATATTGTTTTCATTATAAATAAATTCAGAAACACCTATGCTAACTGTAAAAGATACATTATTTATTAGATTACATTGTTCAATTGCTTGTCTTATTTTTTCTAAAACAATAGTTGATTGTTCTATATTTGTATTTGGAAAGAGTATAACAAACTCTTCTCCTCCAAATCTTATGGAGAGGTCACTATCTCTTTTACTTCTTTTTATTATATTGACAACTGTTTTAATAACTTCATCCCCAATATTATGACCATAGGTATCATTGATTTTTTTAAAGTTATCTATATCGATCATTGAGACGGATAAATGTCTCTTTTCTCTTTTTGTTAAAGCAATTAACTCTTCGGATATACTATAAAGATATCGTCTGTTGTATGCTCCTGTTAATGAGTCTATAGT